>WJLX01000106.1 GCA_014728225.1 Candidatus Coatesbacteria bacterium
GACCAGGGATGGTCGCCCGCTTCTATACTTCTTCGGGTTTCGCGGCCGGGGCGGTTAAGGCATGCCGAAGTACAGCGCCACCCCGGCGTAGCCCGAGCCCTCGAAGACCTCGCCGTCGTGCAACAGCAGCAGATAGCCGCCCTGGAGGGCGAAGCCCACGTAGGGGAGCGGTTTCCAGGTGATCTCGACGCCGGGCTCGAGGGCGAAGAAGCCGTCCTGGTAGATCTCGGCCCGGTACTCGTGGTCGCCGAGCTCCTCGGCCAGGTACTGGAACTCGTAGCCGCCGCCGCCGATCAGGATCGGCAGCGAGACGTTGAGTCCCGTGGCGAGTTCGAAGAAGGGTTCGACGATGAAGCCGCCGTAGCCAACGCCCATGGTCAGCTCGTCGTAGTCCGTGTCGCCCTCGCCGTTGTCGTCATCGTCGCCGACGACGGCGAAGCTGCCGAACCCGCCGCCGCCCAGACGCAGCCAGTCGGTGATGGCCGCGTAGCCCCGGCCGCCGAGGACGAGAAAGCTGCCCGAGAAGCTGTCCGAGACCGCGGCGTTGTCGAAGAACATGTAGCGGAAGGTCGGGCCGCCGCCACCGTAGGAGCCGTAGTCGGTGTAGCCGGTGTCGGCGGCGGCGACGTTGGCCAGCGCGCCGGCGACGAGCAGGCAGATGAGACCGGAGGCCTTGTTCATCAGCAACTCCTTTTTCGTTTCCTGGGGCGTTTCCTTCTATGTACTGTGGGGAAAAGTACCGTGGGAAAAGTACCGCGGGGAAAAAGGCGTCGATTAGCTAACCATAACTACACCGCTGCCGGAATCCCAGCTCGATCAGTCGACGACCAGGCAGGCTTCGTTCAATCCGAGGCGGCGCAGCACCTCGGCGGTCTGGTCGGCGTCGGCGGGCAGGGGCTGGTAATCCGCTGAGAGGTGCAGGGGGTGGACGACGAGGCGGCGGACCCCGCCGTCGCGGCAGCGCAGCTCGATGAGGGCGCCGTACTCGGTGTCCGGGTTCCAGGGCTGGTCCATCACCAGGTTGCCCAGAGAGTGGCAGACGACGGCGCCTTGAACGACTTCGACGGGTTCCAGCACGTGGGGGTGGTGGCCGAGGACGATGTCGGCGCCCAGCTCGACGGCCCGCTGGGCGAAGGCGCGCTGCTGCGCGGTGGAGCCCGGGTTGTACTCCACTCCGGCGTGCTGGCTGACGATCAGCAGGTCGATGTCGGCGGGCAGGGCGGCGATGTCCCGCTTCAGCACGTCGTAGCCCCAGGCCGTATGACCCGGGGAGTCCGGTCCCGCCGTCAGCGAGGCCAGGGCGGTATAGGCCAGCAGGGCGATGCGCAGACCACCCTGCTCGAACTGAGCGGGCCGGTGAGCCTCGGCCAGGTTCTGCCCCGCCCCGGCGCAGGCGATCCCGGCGCCCTCGAGCAGCTCCCGGCTGAAGACCACCCCGGCGGCGCCGACGTTGCCGGTATGGTTGTTGGCCAGGCAGACGGCGTCGACGCCGGCGGTGGTCAGGGCGGTCAGGCGCTCGGCCGGGAGCTGGAACAGCAGGTGGGGCGGACGGCTCAGCGGGTGCTCGCTAAAGAGGGACTCGAGGTTGCAGCAGAACAGGTCGGCGGCGTTGGTCAGCTCGGCGATCTCGCGGAAGGGCCAGGCCTGGTCGCCGCGACGCTCGCACTCGGCGCCCACCTTGCGAGCCAGCATCACGTCGCCGCCCAGCAACAGGCGCACCACCCGATGTTCGGGCAGGGGGGCGAACTCGCCCCAGCCGACCAGCACCCGCGGCGGTTCCTGCTCGGCGCAGGTGGACAGTATTACGACCAGCCCCGTCAGGAAGGCGAGGCTGATCGGCTTGCCTTTCTTAAGGGACGAGACGGCCATTGGTCAGAGATAGCGCGTCCCAGCCGTTCAGCGGTTCACCGCAGGTGAGGAGAAGCCCGGCGGGGCTGCGCTGCAGGGCGGTCAGGGCGCGCTCGCGATCCGCGCCGCCCAAGGGTGCCAGGGGCTGGTCGAGGACTAAATAGCGGTGGGGTCGGCCCAGGCAACCGGCAAGCTGCAGGAGCTGGTTCTCGCCGGTCGAGTAGGGGCCGGGGCGCTCCAGCAGATGAGCGATACCCAGAGAGTTGGCGAGGCCTTCATCGATGAACTGAGCGGCTGTCAGGGCGGGCGCCGGGAAAGGTAGAAAGCCGACGGGGGCCGGAGAGCCGTCCTCGGGCAGAGTATAGGCGGAACCATCCAGGGTGAGCCCCCCCGACGGCGGCAACAGGACGCCGGCGGCCAGGCGGCAGAGGGTCGAGCGGCCGCTGCCCGCTCCGCCGACGACGCACAGCCGCACGTCGGCGGGCAGGCTCAGTTCGACCGCCACCAGGGGCGCGGGGCCATGGCAGCTAAGCCGGAGCATCCCGCTCCAGCAGCTCTTCGAGACTCGACAGCACCTCGGCGAGGCCGATACGCTCCATGCAGCTCGGCGAAACGTCGCAACGGCGACGGTAGCAGGGGGCGCAGTCCGCCGGACTGACCAGCTTGACCCCCCGGCCGTAGAGCTCGATCTCCTGTCGGCAGGTCGGTCCGAAGAGGGCGACCACGGGCGTGCCGACGGCGAGGGCGACGTGCAGGCCCAGGGTGTCGCCGCTGACCACGGCGGCGCAGCGCTCGATCAGGGCGGCGAAGGTCAGCAGCGGATTATCGGCCCCGGCGCTGCGGGCGTTGCTCGCCGCCTCCAGTTCGGCCAGCAGGCCGGCTTCCCGGGGTCCACCCAGCAGCAGGAATCGCCAGTCCGGGCGGGCGTCGATCAACTCGGCGTAGCGCCGCGCCGGCCAGTTCTTGTGGGCGAAGACGCCCCCCGCGCCGACGTTCAGGCCCACCAGGGGTCGTCCCTCCGCGAAGCCGCCGCTGATCCCGGCGGCGCGTTCCTTATCCACTTGGCTCGGGCGGAGCGCGTAGCGCTCGCCGCGCCAGTCCAGACCCAGGGCGTTCGCCAATAGTTGCTGATAGCTCAGTTGGTTTGTCTGGAATTTCTCCTCGTCGTCCAGGCCCAGGGTCCAGTAGTAGCGGGCGGTCTCGTCCACGGGCAGCAGCTCGCCCCGGCGGCCGTGGACGAAGCCGTAACGCTCCCCGGCCTCGACCATCAGACCCAGCCCCGTGGCGTGGTCCTCCTTGTCGAGGACGTAGACCGCCTCGAAGAAGCGCCCGCGCAGCGCCGCCAGGGTCCGGACGTCCAGCGGCAGCGCCCGGTCCACCAACGGCTGATTGGCCACCAGGGGTCGGGCCGCCTCCCCGGTCACCCAAGTGATGAAGGCGTCGTCGCCGTGGCGGCGGCGCAGGGCGGGCAGCAGGGCGCAGGTGCGCAGCACGTCGCCCAGGGCCGCCAGCTTGATCACCAGGACCTCGGCGCCCCGGGGTGCGTAGTTAGGGCAGTCCGGGCAGGTGCGCCTGAAGCGGCAGGGGCGGTCGCCCAGGTAGTGGCGGCAGTCGGCTTTGGGTGTCCAGGTCATGGGCCTTTGTAAAGTGTTTGGTTACTGCTTGAGATAGTGGTCGATCACTTCGGTATATTCGGAGATATCGATAGCTTTATCCCATTCGCCTTTAGGAGTACCATAGAGTATAGAAACTATGTTGTTTTTCTGTGTAATGATACTGTAGGCATTTTTCTATTGCTGCTACATTCGATTCAATATCGAACCATACATATATAAATCTAATATCACGCCAATTTACATTCTTATTTTCTGTTTTATATAACTCTTCCATCTTTTTAAAGGCGCTACTTGTTTTGCCAATCGGGTTGATATGGGTTGCTATTCTTTGGTATGGACATGATAATCCTGTTTTATTTAATGTACCTGTTTTTCCTATATACAGATGTTTATTGTTATTTGAAACATTAGTTACTATTATAGCATAGACAATTTCTTTCTTCTCCATGCCTTTGCTTTCAAATGTTATAGCATGATACATATCTTCTCCTTTATGAAAGTCTTATCGTTTCGCGGCGACCCGCTCCAGGGGCCACCCTACGGGGGCTTCTAGTATAGGTTCATATCAGTGGTATCCCCCGTATAACTGTAACTAAACCAGATCGGGATCAGAGCAGACCGCCGGGTGAGTGGGAAAACAGCCGGATGGTACGACGCAGGGGAGCTCCGAACGATGTAAATAGAGTTTGTCAGTATGAGGATGATAACACAGGGAACGGCGAATGTGCGCGGCTGGGGTGGACACAAGGCGGTGGCGCGGTTTTTGCCCCGGGGAAGCAGGCGGGGGTAGGGCCGGGGCTGATGGGGGGCTGCAAAAACCGTGCCACCGCCGGGCGGGCGGCCTTCGGCGCGAGAGGGTGTCAATCCCGGCGCCGTCACGGTTCTTGCGAGCCGAGGTCGCCCGGCGGCGACCTCGGGCAACAACCGCGCCGGCGCCTGTATCGCCGGCGGATCCCGACGGCTACTGCGGGATGTAGGTGGCCAGGCCGTAGCGCTCTTCGATCTCGGCGGCGGTGGACTTGGCGGCCCCGGGCTCGGCGAAGGGGCCGACGCGGACGCGGTAGACGGGGTTATCGTCAGCGGCGGCGGGGCTGATAATGAAGGCGGAGAAGCCGTCGGCGCCGAGTTGGTTCTTGAGCGCCTCGGCGTTGGCGCGCTGGCTGAAGGCCCCGACCTGGACGGAGTAGGTGGTCACTCCGACGGGAACCTCGTCGGTGCCGTTGTCCGGTTCGGTGTTGTTGTCCGGGGTGGAGCCGTTGGCGGATTCGGTGTTGATCTCTTCGATCTGGGAAAGCAGTTCCTGGATGTCGTCGGGCAGGGCGGTCTCCTCGACGGCGTCGCCGCCGTCGGAGGAATCGGCGCCGCCGGCGGCCTCCTCGGGAACGATGATCAGCTCGCCCTCGCTGTTGTAGAAGACGAGTTCCTTGGTCAGTTGGCCCTCGGGCTCGACCTCGGCGGCGTGATTGAGTACATCGGGCGCGTCCGCGTCCTCTTCGGTCATCGATTCGCACTGGGTGGTGAGGATGAAGACCCCGCCGCCGACGACGATGACCACGGCCAGGATCAGGGCGGTGAAGGCGCCGCCGGAAGGGCGCTTGTGTTCGGGCGGCGGGCTGTCGAACTGCAGGTCGAGCATGGCGCCCTCCTTGGCTGCGGGGCGAAGGCCCTAAGGCGTTTGGAGTTCGTAGTCCAGGGAGCCCAGGCCCAGCTCGGCGGCGGCGCGGAGCTGGACGGTGGGGTCGACGTCGGGATAGAGGCCGGCGAACTTCTCCGCGCCGGAACCGAGCTCGGCGGCGGCGGAGCCGGGCAGCCCCGGGGCGCGGCGCACCAACTCCAGGCTGGCGGCGTCGACGGCCACGGGGTCGTCGCCGGCGACGAAGCCCAGATCGGGAACGATCGCGGGATCGTGGCGCGGGAAGCAGTCGCAGGACGGGCTGACATCGGTGAGGACGTTGAGGTAGAGCACCCGGCCCTCGACGGCGTCGATGACGGCACCGGCGTACTCGGCCATCCGTCGCTGGACCTCGTCGGAGGCCCCGTCCCAGCGGAAGGCGATGGCCCGCACCGGACAGGCCAGCAGGCAGTGGGCGCAACCGGTGCAGCGCTCCTCGTCGATCCGCGCCGTACCGTCGGCGATGGCGATGGCCTCCCAGGCGCACCAGGAGAGGCAGCGCTGGCAGCCGATGCAGCGTTCCCCGTCGATGAAGGGCTTCGAGCGGGTGTGCATGTAGAACTTGCCGGCCTTGGACGAACAGCCCATCGAGAGGTTCTTGATCGCGCCGCCGAAGCCCGTCAGCTCGTGGCCCTTGAAGTGGCTGACGCAGACCAGGGCGTCGGCCCGGGCCGTCAACCCGGCCAGATGCACCGCGGGGCCGCCCGCGACGGGCGAGGGGACCAGGACCTCGTCGTCGCCCTTGAGGCCGTCGGCGGGCAACACCGGGGCGCCGAGGACCTCCCGGGTGAAGCCGTGGCTCGCCGCCGTGGCGATCATGTCCAGGCCGTTCTGCCGGCGACCGGTGTAGAGGGAGGTCGAATCGGTGACGAAGGCCTTGGCGCCCAGGTCTGTGAGGGTCCGCACCACCTCGGCCAGATAGGGTGGGCGGATGTAAGCCAGGTTGCCGGCCTCGCCGATGTGGGTCTTGACGGCGACGACGTCCCGCTCTCCGGCGATCCGTCCCAGGTCCAGGCGCTCCAGCAGCAGGCGCAGCAGCTCCCGGGCGCTCTTCTTCAGCCGCGGGCGGAAGGGCACGTGGTGGACGACGGTCATGGGGCCTCGCTTGTTGCTGGGGAATCGTAGACGGCGTTCAATCGGTCTCCAGCGTGGGACCAAAATCTTCGAGGGGGTCCCACTCGTCGGCCAGCCCGGCCAGGCGGGGGTAGTCGGCGAAATCGTCCAGGCTGTCCTGCTCGGTCTTGCCCAGCAGTCCGGCCTCGACGAGACTGAAGACCATCCGGCCGAAGTCCAGGCCGTCCTGGATGTTCCAGTCGGCGAAGACGGACGTGACCAGCGGTCCGTAGCTCTGCAGGCCGTACTCGGCCAGGCCGTCGAGGAGCTCGCGGCCGCTGATGTGCCGCGGGCGTTCCAGGGCGCCGATGATCCGGCCCACGGCGGCCAGCAGGAAACGGTAAGCCCGGCGGGGGTAGCGGGTGTCCAGGCCCGGATAGGCCTCTTCGAGGGGGTCCTGAGCGTCGAATTCCATGGGGATCGGTCGCCTTTGCTAGTCCTCCGCGCCGCTGTCGAACCAGACGCCGACGAGACGGAACAGGGCGAGGGTGTAACACAGAACGGCGTAGAGCATTAACTGCACCCCGGAGAGCAGGGCGGTCAACGGTCGCTGGAACAGGGCCCGGGCGGCGAAATCGGCGAACAGCGGCCGCAGCGCCGGCAGGCCGAACTGGAGCTTGCTCCATAACAGCGGACCGTAGAAGGCCGCCGCCAGCAGCAGCAAACCCAAGACCAGGGCCCAGCGATCGACGAGCAGGCGCAGCAGCCCGCCCAGGGCCGCGGCGAAAAGGATCCCCGGCAACAGCAGCGGCAGGCCGCCCAGGTAGATGGAAAACAGGTTGCCCCCCGCCAGCCAGAGGACGCCGCCGGAGACCAGCGCCACCAGCGCCGTTACCAGCAGCGCGGCCAGCGCGGCCGTCAGCAGCCGGGCCGCCAGATACAGGGCCGGACCGTGGCTGCGGGTGGGACCGAAGCGTCGCCAACGCTCCGTTCCGGCGTCGTTGAGCAACACGCCGTAAAGCAGACCGGCGAACAACCCCAAGGGGAAGAGGAACAGCGCCTCGCGCAGGCGGATGTCGCGCAGCAGGCCGAAGGCCGTCCCGTCGATTCCCGGCAGGGTCAGCAAACCGTAGAGGGCCGCGGCGACCAGGCCCCCGACCAGGCCGGCCGTCAGCCAGCGCCGTCGCCAGGCTTCGCGCAGACCCGCCTTGAGGTAGGTCCAGATCACGACCGCTCCCCGGAGCGCAGGTAGAGGCAAGCCGCGCCGTCGAGACAGCCAGACAGCCCCTCCAGCAGCTCCCCGGCGACGTCGGCGGCGCAAGCGGCCAGGGGATCGTCGGCCAGCAGCAAGACCGGTTCGGCCGCCAGGCCCAGGGCCAGTGCCAGGCGGGCCTCCTCGGATACGGTCAACTCGTTGACCCGCCCGCCGCCGTTGTCAATATTCCGCTCCCCGAGCAGCCCCGCGATACCGATCAGCTCGCGTCGACCGCCGCCCCGGGCCGCCAGGCTAAGCGCCTCGAGGGGGGTCGACCAGGGCCAGGGTGTCGGCAACTGCCACAGGCCGACGGCGCCGCGGGGTCGATCCTCGCCGGGGAACGCCAGCCAGGCATCCTGTAAACGCAGCTTGAAGGAGCCCGACTCCGGCCGCCCGAGGAGCAGCCCGCGCAGCAGGCGGCGCCGCGCCGGACCGGGTAGCTCGAGGACCCGGACCTCGCCGGCGGGCAGGCTGAGGTTCAGCTCCCTACCGTCGGGCAGCTCGTAGCCGCGGAGCTCGAAGACGGCTTGGATTGGCGGGGGTTCGTCGATCATCAAATCCCGAATCTAAGGAAACCCGACTTCACAGTGAACTAAAACAGGATGCAATCAGGACAGGTTCGCCCCCGCGGCCCGCGAAAACAGCCGCCTTAATCGGCGTCCCGCTCGGCTGCCGGCCCGCCGGACCTGGCACGGTTTTTGCAGCCTCGGAACCGTGAGGACGGCCGACGGGTCACGGACCCGCAAAAACCGTGCCAGGTCCGGCGGGCGGAGTATCGAGGGCTGCGGGACGGGCTGTTTTCGCGGGCCGTGGGGGCGACGCGGGTCGGCGGCTCAGCGGTGGTCCTTGTCCCAGCAGCACTTTTTGTATTTCTTGCCGGAACCGCAGGGGCAGGGATCGTTGCGGCCCAGCTTTTTGCCGTCGTCGGTTCGTTTGGCCTTGACGGCGCTTTTCCCCCGGCCGTGTCCGGAGCCGTCGGCGCCGGCGGCGTCGCCGCGTCCGGTGCGGGACTGGACCCGTTTGCGGGCGGCCTCGGCGGACTGAGGTGTCAGCCGGTAACGGAAGAAGCGACTGACGACTTCGCCGTTGACCTCGTCCATCATCGCGCTGAAGGCTTCGAAGGCTTCCTTTTTATATTCGACGAGGGGATCGCGCTGGGCGTAGGCTCGCAGGCCGATGCCTTCGCGGATGCTCTCCAGGTTGCGCAGGTGCTCCTTCCAGGCCTTGTCGAGGTGGCTGAGCAGGACGAAACGTTCCAGGACGCGCATCTGCTCTTCGTCGTAGTGCTCTTCGCGCAGCTCGTAGGCCTTGCGCACGCCGAACAACAACACCTCGATCAGCTTTTCCCTGTCCTGCTCGGCGGCCAGGCGCTGGAGCTCCTCCGTGGTCAGCTTGGCGGGGAAGGTGGCCATATACCAACCCTGGAGGGACTCCAGGTCCCACTCCTCGTGGATGTCCAGCTCTTCGGGACAGTAGAGTTCGACGTGGTCGATGATCTCTTCCTCCATCAGGCCCAGCAGGTGACCGCGCAGGTCCCGGCCTTCGAGGAAGCGGCGGCGCAGCTTGTAGACCACCTCGCGTTGCTTGTTGACCACGTCGTCGTAGTCCAGGGTGCGCTTGCGCGAGCCGAAGTGGATCTCCTCGACCTTCTCCTGAGCGTTGCCGATCATCTTGGTGATCAGTGGATGGTAGATCGGTTCGCCTTCCTCGACGCCGGCGGTCTCCATCGCCCGGGCGATGCGTTCGGAGCCGAACAGGCGCATCAGGTTGTCCTCGACGGAGAGGTAGAAGCGCGAGGAGCCGGGGTCGCCCTGGCGGCCGGAGCGTCCGCGGAGCTGGCGGTCGATGCGCCGGGCGTCGTGGCGCTCGGTGCCGATGATGTGCAGTCCGCAGGTCGTCAGGCCGTCCTTGACGTAGGCGTTGACGGTCTGGGAATCGTTGGGTGGTTGGGCGGGATCGATCACCAGGTCGCAGGGCATCTTGTACTTGCCGGGTGGTGCCGTTTCGAGTTGTTGACCTTCCTCGGCGGCCAGCTCGAGGATCTTGGGGCACGTCGCGCACTGGTAGGAAAGATCCTCGCCGTCGGGGCCCTCGCGGCGGCACTTGATGCAGCACAGCCCCTTGGGATGGCGTGGATGCTCCTCGGGGTAGCGGCACCAGAGGACGTCGTCGCCGAGTTTGATGTCGGTGCCGCGGCCGGCCATGTTGGTGGCGATGGTCACCCGGCCGTTGTGGCCGGCTTCGCGGACGATCTCGGCCTCGCGTTGGTGGTGCTTGGCGTTGAGGACGTTGTGGGGTATCTTGCGTCGTTTGAGCAGGCGGGCCAGGGTCTCGGAGACGTCGACGGAGACGGTGCCGACGAGGATGGGTCGTCCGGCGGCGCGGACCTCCTCGATCTCGTCGATGATGGCGTGGTACTTCTCGCGCTTGGTCTTGAAGATCAGATCGTCGTAATCGATGCGGCGCACCGGCTCGTTGGTGGGCACCACGCGTACGTCGAGTTCGTAGATGTCGCCGAACTCCTGGGCCTCGGTCTCGGCGGTGCCGGTCATCCCGGCCAGCTTCTCGTACATGCGGAAGTAGTTCTGCAGGGTGATGGTGGCCAGGGTGATCGTCTCGCGCTCGATCTTGACGCCCTCCTTGGCCTCGATGGCCTGGTGCAGGCCGTCGGAGTAGCGCCGCCCGGGCATCGGCCGCCCGGTGAACTCGTCGACGATGACCACCCGGTTGTCCTTGACGACGTAGGCCACGTCGCGCTCGTAGAGGGTGTAGGCTTTGACGAGCTGGAGGATGTTCTGGATCTCCTCGGTGCGCACCGAGACCTGCTCGACGATTTCCTGGCGCCGCTTCTCCTTTTCCACGGGCTCGAGGTCTTCCGCGTCGATCTCGGCGAACAGGGCGTCCAGGTCGGGCATGACGAAGCGGTCGGGATCGTCGGGGGACAGCGCCTGGCGCCCCTTCTCCGTCAGGTCGGTGGCGTAGGATTTCTCCTCGATGGTGTAGTAGAGTTCCTCCTTGAGCTCGCCGAGGCTGCGGGCCATGTTGTATTCGTTCTCCACCTGCTGGACCTTGCGCTGCAGGGAGGGGTCTTCGAGGAGTTTGAGCAGGCGGCGGTTTTTCGGTGACCCCATCCGGGCCAGCAGCAGCTTCTTGGCCGCCAGGTCTTCGGCCTCGTCGGTATCCTCTTTGAGCAGCTTGTCGGCCTCGGTCAGCAGGCCGGCGATCAGGCGCTGTTGTTGCTTGGCCAGCCGTCGGACCAGGGGATTGAGCTTGTCGAAGCGGTGGGTCGATTCCGGCGCCGGACCGGAGATGATCAACGGTGTACGGGCCTCGTCGATCAAGACGGAGTCGACCTCATCGATGATGGCGAAGTAGTGGCCGCGCTGGACGCACTGCTCCGGGCTGACGGCGGTGCCGTTGTCACGCAGGTAGTCGAAGCCGAACTCGTTGTTCGTGCCGTAGGTCACGTCGCAGGCGTAAACCGCCCGGCGCTCCGGCGGGCGCATGTCGTGCTGGATGCAGCCGACGGAGAGTCCCAGGAAGCGCAGCAGGCCGCCCATCCACTCGGCGTCGCGCAGGGCCAGGTAGTCGTTGACCGTCACCAGATGGACGCCGCGGCCCGTCAGGGCGTTGAGGTACAACGGCATGGTGGCCACCAGGGTCTTGCCCTCGCCGGTGGCCATCTCGGCGATCGAGCCCTGGTGCAGGTAGACGGCACCGATGAGCTGGACGTCGAAGGGCACCATGTCCCAGCGCGTCGGATGGCCGACGACGTTCCAGGAGGCCTCGTTGCGTTTGAGCACCGTGCAGGCCGCCTTGACCGTGGCGTAGGCCTCGATCATCAGCTCTTCGTCCAGGGCCGCGGCCCGGGCCTCGGCCAGTTTCTCGCGACGCCGCTCGTCGTCGCTTTCCGCGGCCTGTTCCTCCTCGGCCTCACGCTGGATCGCGGCCAGGCGCGACTTGTGCCCGGCGGTCAGTCCGGCGAAGTAGGCTCGCCAGCGGGCCAGCTCCGCGTCGTCGCTCCAGAAGTCCGCCGCCGCGCCGTCATCGTCCGCGGGCGCCGGCGGCGGGTCGGCGGCCAGCAGCTCGGCGCAGCGCTCGTTGACGGCGTCCACCAGGGGCTGGACGCGCTTGATGTCCCGATCCTTCTTGGTTCCAAAGATCTTGGCCAGTAAACCCATGCTTCATTCCATCCGTTAGGTTGTCGTTCGATCCTCGGCGGTGGTCGACACGGCGGCCGTCGTGCCACCGCAGCCCGCGCTATAGACACTCTCCATACTACCACGACGGCCGGGAGCTTGCCCACCATATAACGTTGACCGGGACTGCGGGGTTGCATCGTCGGCTCCGGCGGCGGCTTCCCGGAAGGCGATCCGCTGGTTTCAGCGGATCCCCGGCCGGGTTATCGCCTGTCATAGCAAGGCCCCAGGCGGTGCGGGCCGCCGTCTTCTCGGTTTGACTTGCCACGATATCTTGTGGTAGCTTAATCCACCGTTGAGGATGGGTTTTTCACCCCCGACGAAGGAACCCCCGCTCGACCGCTGATCACGATGATCTTGAACGATGATCTTGAGACGATGATCTTGAGA
>WJLX01000107.1 GCA_014728225.1 Candidatus Coatesbacteria bacterium
ACGTCCATGCAGACGTCCATGCAGACGTCCATGCAAGCGGGTACGCTGAACCCCCTCGAGCTGAGCCGGCGGCGGAGCCATCCCGCCCTGCGCGGAGTGGTGCGTGTTGCCGCCGCCGTCGCCGTCCTGGCGCTTTCGGCCCGGCTGAGCTTCCCCCATCCTTTCAGCGCCACACCGGTGCCGGTGACCTGCCAGGTGCTGGCGGTCTTGGCGCTGGGGCTGATCCTTTCCCGGCGGCAGGCCGTCGCCGCCGTGGTTTCCTATTTGGCTCTGGGGTTGGCCGGGGCGCCGGTCTTCGCCTGGGGCGCCGGCGGTGCCGCCGTGCTGCTCGGTCCGACGGCGGGTTACCTGCTGGGCTTTCTACCGGCGGTCTGGCTGACCGGTGGCGCCGGGAGCGGGGACGGCGTACTCAAGCTCGCCCTGCGGGCCCTGGGCGGTCTGGCCCTCATCTACCTCGCCGGTTTCTCCTGGCTGGCTCTGCTGACCGGCGACGCCGCCGCTGCCTTCCAGGGCGGCGTACTGCCCTTCGCGGCCCCGGACCTGCTCAAACTGGTCGCCGCCGTCGCCGCGGCCGTCGTCTTCCGCCGTCGCTGAAACCACGCCGGTCAATCCGTTGATGTTGTTTTCTTCTTAAGGAAAGGTGCTCGATGCTCAAGACCGCGCTCAACGAGATACACCGTGAGTTGGGGGCTCAACTGGTCGAGTTCGCCGGTTACGAGATGCCCCTCAAGTACACCTCGATCAACGAAGAGCACACCACCGTGCGCGACAAGGTGGGCCTGTTCGACCTCTCCCATATGGGCGAGTTCCTGCTCAGCGGACCCAAGGCGGCGGCCTTCGTCGACTACCTGGTCACCAATCGCGTCGCGAACCTCGAGCCGGGGGAGATCGTCTACTCGCCGATGTGCTACCCCGACGGCGGGATCGTCGACGATCTGCTGATCTACCGTCTGGCCGCCGACGAACTGATGCTGGTGGTCAACGCCGCCAATATCGAAAAGGACTGGGAGTGGGTCCGCGAGCACCTGCCCGCCGAGGGCGTCGAAGCGCGCAACCTCAGCCGGGAGACGTCGCTGATCGCCGTCCAGGGTCCGCTGGCCGAAGAGGTCCTGACCGCGGTCACCGAGCTCGACCTGTCGGCGATCCCCTTCTACGGTTGGGCCCGGGGCGCCGTGGCCGGCGCGCCGGAGCTGCTAGTATCGCGAACGGGCTACACCGGCGAGGACGGCTTCGAGATCTACCTGCCCAACGAGCACGCCGAAACCGTCTGGCGGGCCCTGTGGCCGGTCAACACCGACCGCGGCGGAGCGGCGATCGGTCTGGGCGCCCGCGACACCCTGCGGCTGGAGATGAAGTACTGCCTCTACGGCAACGACATCGACAAGACGACCAACCCCCTCGAAGCCGGTTTGAAGTGGACGGTCAAGCTGAAGAAGAACGACTTCATCGGCAAGGAGGCCCTCCAGCGGGTCAAGGCCGAGAAGGTCTCCCGCAAGCTGATCTGCTTCGAAATGCAGGAGCGGGGCATCGCCCGCCACGGGGCCGAGTGCTACGACGAGGAAGGCGGGGCCGTCGGCCACGTCACCTCGGGGACGATGTCGCCCTCCCTGGGCAAGGCCGTCGGCCTGGCCTACCTGAGTCGGGGGCACACCAAGAGCGGCAGCGGGTTCCTCATCGACATCCGCGGCAAGCGCCGCCGCGCCGTCGTCGTCAAGCCCCCGTTCTATAAAGAGGGTTCCCGGAAATAAGCGGCTGATCCGCTCGGCTTCGTTGGCATTGATCCAGACATACAGCGATTATCCCGCACGAAAGGAGCACCCGTGTCCTATCCCGACGATCGCAAGTACGCTGATTCCCACGAATGGGTCCTGGCCGAGGGCGAAACCGCCTCCATCGGCATCTCGGCCTACGCCGCCGAGGAGCTGGGCGAACTGGTCTACATCGAACTGCCCGAGGTCGGCGAGCAGCTCGAAAAGGGGACGGAGTTCGGCGTCGTCGAATCGGTCAAGGCGGCCAGCGATCTGATGGCCCCGGTCTCCGGCGAGGTCGTCGAGGTCAACGAAGAGGCCGTCGACGAGCCCAAGCTGGTCAACGACGACCCCTACAACGGCGGCTGGCTGGTCAAGGTCAAGCTGGCCGATCCCGACGAGCTGGACAATCTGCACGACGCCGGGGCCTACGAAGACATCATCGGCGAGGGGTAGCGGATGCATCGACGATACCCGGCAGCGCCGCTGGTTCTCGTCGCCCTGCTGGCCGGTTGCGGCGGCGAGGAGGAGATCAGCGAGCAGGCCGAGCTGACCCCGGAGGAGGCCGGCGTCACCACAGAGGATTTCCACTGGGAAACCCTTGGGGGCGACGTCGGGCTGCCGGACGGGACCTTGACCTCCATCGAGTTGACCCCGGCGGCGGTCTGGGTCACCGGTGACGGGCGGCTCTACCGCTCGGGACGTGAGGGCTTCGACTTCACCGTTGTCACCGACGAGAACCTGCCCGCCGAGGTCCAACGGGTGACGTTCGCCAACGGAATCCTCTGGGCCCTGGGTTCCGGGGCGGCCTATTCCGCCGACGAGGGCAACGGCTGGAGTGCGGCCCGTCTGCCCGGACGCGACGAGGGCGGCGAATGGCGCTGCCTCAGCGCCGATGTCCTCGGCGACGACGCTTACATCGGTACCGACGCCGGCCTGGTCTACAACTACAGCTTCAACCCCCGCGCCACGGTCAGCTTCAACCGGGAAAAACCGCTGATGGGGGCCGAGATCGGCTACCGCCGCATCACCGACGTCCGGGCCGAAACGGGCGACGGGGCGGGGATCTGGGCCGTCTCCCCCGACGAGTACGGTTTCCTGGCCCGGCTGGACCCCGCCGTCGGCCGCTGGGTGATGATCCACCCCTACGACCCCTTCAACCGCGTCGAGGTGCGCGGCGAACGTGTCTGGGCCGGCAGCGAGGGCATGGGGCTCTTCCGCTCCGAGGACGGCGGCGCGAACTTCTACGAAGTCAACCCCGGCGGTGACTGGAAGAACGTCAACGGCATCGCCCTGGGCGCCGGTTCCTGCTGGGCGGCCACCGACGGCGGAGCGGTTTACTATCCCTATGTCGACGGTCAATGGGAGTTCCACGGCGTCCAGGAGGGGGCGGATTACGGTGTGATGCACGATGTGGTCTACGATGAAGAGGCCAACACCGCCTACTTCGCCACCGAGAAGGGCTTGGCCGTCGGGATCAAGGAAGGACCTCCGGCGGCGCCGCCGGAAGAACAGACGGTCGAGGACGACGAAGCCGACGAAAACGTCGACGGTTAGGCGCACCCCAGCGCGAGTATCGGCCCGGATAGGGGACCCGTCGCCGCGGGTCCCCACCTCGTGCACCCCCACGGCGGCGCCACCCGAGCGCCGGATCGTTTGACTGAGCCGGGACCGCGTCGCTATAATCAGTCTGTAGTAGCCTCTCCAGGGAAGGCCCCAGCGTGAAACTACCGGACAAAGTCGCCGTCATGGGTGCGGGCAGTTGGGGCACCGCGCTGTCGATCGCCTTCACCTACGCCGGCAATCCCGTCACCCTCTGGGCCCACACCCCGGAACTGGCCGCCAAACTGCAGCGTTTCGGCGAGAACGTCGACTACCTCCCCGGCGCCAAGCTGCCGCCGGAACTGGAAATCACCGCCGACATCGCCGAGGCCGCCAAGGCGGCCGGCGTGGTCGTCAGCATGGGCCCGGCCCAGTTCGCCCGCGAGGTTATCCGGCGCTTCGCCCCCCACCTCTGGAAGGGCACCATCGTCGTCAACGCCGCCAAGGGGCTCGAGCGCAGCACGGGACGGACCATGAGCCGCCTGCTGCAGGAGCTGCTGCCCGACCGCTTTCATAAACGCATCAGCGTATTGGCCGGACCCAACTTCGCCGTCGAGGTGGCCCAGGGCCTGCCCGCCGCCGCCGTGGCAGCCAGCCGCTCCAAGGCCGCCGCCCGCTGGCTGCAGGACCGCCTCTCCTCGGACCGCTTCCGCCTCTACACCACCAACGACCCCGTCGGCGCCGAGATCGGCGGGGCGATGAAGAATATCTTCGCCATCGCCGCCGGCGTTATCGCCGCCGTCGGCCTGGGCGCCAACAGCCGCGCCGCCCTGATCACCCGAGGGCTGGTCGAAATCGCCCGCATCGGCAAGATTCTGGGCGCCAAGTCCAAAACCTTCAACGGCCTGAGCGGCCTGGGCGATCTGATGCTCTCCTGCTCCAGCCCCAAGAGCCGCAACTACCAGGTCGGCTATCGGGTCGGTCGCGGCGAGAAGCTGCCCGACATCCTGCGTGGGATGATCAACGTCGCCGAGGGCGTTCCCACCACCGTCGCCGCCGTCCGCCTGGCCCGGGAGAACAAGATCGAGCTGCCGATCACCCAGGAGGTCTTCAGCCTGCTCTATGAGGGCAAGGACCCCCACGCTTGCGTGCAGGATCTGATGACACGCCGGCTCAAGCCCGAATAGGCGCGATGAAAACCCTGGCCGTAATTCCGGCTTACAACGAGGCCCCGCGGATCGGCGGGGTCGTGCGTCGTGTGCGGCGAATTCTCGACGACGTCCTCGTCGTCGACGACGCCTCGACGGACCACGGGCCCGCCGTCGCCGCCGAGGCCGGCGCCCTGATACTGCACAACGAACCGCCCAATCACGGCAAGGGTTACGCCCTGCGCATCGGCTTCTCCTACGCCCTGGCCGAGGACTACGACGCCGTCGTCACCCTCGATGCCGACGGCCAACACCCCCCCGAGCTGATCCCCCGCTTCCTCGCCGCCCTGGAGGACGGCGCCGATCTGGTCTACGGTAACCGGCTGGGCGATCTGACCGGCATGCCGCCGGAGCGCGTCTTCTCCAACCGCACCACCACGGCCCTGGTCTCCCTGCTGGCCGGAACGCGCCTGGCCGACAGCCAGTGCGGCATGCGCGCCGTGCGCGCCTGGGTCCTGCGAGCCGCCGTCACCGAATGCGACGGCTTCGCCGCCGAGAGCGAACAGCTGATCCTGGCCGCAAGACACGGCGCCCACCTCGCTCCCCTCACCATCCCCACCATCTACCTCCCCGATTCCTCCAGCAAGATGCACGTCCTGCGCGACACCCTGCGCTTCGCCCGGCGGTGGTTCCGCTGGCTGGGATGGCTCTGGTAACCGGCGCTACCGCTCACCACTAACGAACGGCGCCCGCGGGCGCCGTTCGTTAGTCACCAAGGACGGGAGGGGTGACGGCCCAGGGGGTTAGCAAGCTCCCGGCGTTGAACGGCCCGTCGTCTCCAGACGGAGAACCCTCCCGTCACGATCGTTCGGTCCAAATCGGTCAACGGTTGATCCAGGCGTGAGGAGCACGGTGGATACAGGGGGGGCGGCAGATTCTCCCCAATTCATCGAGCAAGACCTCAGTCATCTTTCGCCCCCTTTCCCGTCTAGTTGTTTCGCAATACTTCATCGCGCTTGCGGCTGGGCTTCAGCGGTTTGACCTCTACCAGCCGAACAGCCGGCTGCGGCGCTCGCGCTCGGTTTTGAGCATCAGGAACAGGCCCTTCATCGGATCACCTCCGTTTTCCGTTATCTTCCGCGGCAGGGTCCCTCCCGCCTCTAATAGATAAGACACACCGCGACCGCCGGGGGTTTCACCCACCGCGAAATCAACCCGAACGACCGCCGGGGTCCCGCCCTGAAAAACAACCCGCCGAACGCCTGTCAACCCGCGAACGGCGCGATACCCCCCCGCCCCGGAACTGGCACGGTTTTTGCATCTCGGCGACCGTTACACCGTATGATAACGGTTCGCCTCCGCAAAAACCGTGCCAGTTCCGGGGCGGGGTCGAGTGAGGTTAACGGGGGTGGGGCGGGCTGTTTTTCAGGGCTCGTCGGCTTCGGGCTGGGGCAGCAGCTCACCCTGCAGCCGGGCCCGGGGGTGGGCGCGCTCGTAGGCCTTGCGCCAGCGTCCGACGGCCACCTTGGCGTAGCGCGCCGTGGTATCGAGATTGCGGTGGCCGAGCATCTCCTGGATCAGGCGGATGTCGACGCCGGCCTCGAGCAGGTGAGTGGCGAAACTGTGACGCAGGACGTGGGGTGAGACGGGGCGTTCGAGACCGGCGGTCCGGGCGTACTTGGCGACGATCCGCCCGACGCTGCGGGTGGAGAGGGGGTTGCCGCGGACGGTGAGGAAAACCTTGTCGCAGCGCGGGGCCAGTCGGCGTCGCTCGGCGAGGTAGGTTTCGAGGGCCCGGGCCGCCGTCGCGCCGCAGGGGGTGATTCGCCAGCGGCTGCCTTTGCCGTGGACGGTCACCAAACCGGCGTTGAGGTCGAGGTCGCGCCGGGTCAGGTCGACGGCCTCGGCGGCGCGCAGACCGGCGCCGTAGAGCAGCTCGAGCAGGGCCCGGTCACGCAGCCGCAGGGCGTATTGCGTGGGCCGGCGGCCCAGGATGCGCCGCACCTCGAGGCTTTGCAGGCGATGTCCTGCGGCGGTGAGAAAGAGCCGGTCGTCGCGGGGCGGCAGCGCCGTCCGTAGTTCGAGGTAGCGCGCCAAGCCTTGCGCACCGCGACCGTCGAGGGTGACACCGCGCTCATCGAGCTCGTCGACGCCGAGGGCGGCCAGTTCGGTGGGTTCCAGGCCGAGGGCGGCCAACTGGTGGAGCAGCTCGTCGCGCAGCTCGTGGAAGCCGGGAGAGTATCCGCTCAGCGGCGCTTCGACCAGACGCTGGACCTGCTCCGGCGTGAGAAACTCGGGCAGGGGTCGCTCGCGGGGGCGGAGTCGGGGCAGCAGCCGGGCGGGGTTGGTGTCCAGGTGACCACGCTCGACGAGCCAGTCGCCGAAAGCGTGGAGGGCGGAGCGCCGCCGGGCGTGGGTCGCCGGCGCCCGGTCGTTCCGGCGGCGGAACCGCAGATAGGCCCGCAGCCGAGCGGTGTCGAAGGCCGCCGGTTCCGCCGGGCCGCGCCCCGTCTCGTCGAGCCAGCGGATGAAGGCCTCCAGCTCGCCGCGGTAGGCCCGCAGGGTGTGGGGGGAGCGGCGGCGCAGCTCCTTCAGCTCCGCCAGGTAGGCAATGGCGAGGTCTGTCAGCGGGTCGGTCATTGTTACCATCATACACCCTTGAACGGCCGGATGACAGGGTCGCTCTTGCTTTGTAGCTCATGCACGGTTTATAATCCTAATGGTCCACACCGACGGCAACCTCGTAACACCCTGGCGAAGGACGGCATGGCCGACTGCCCCGACAGCAAGCCACCCCGGGTTATCCGGCGCGCCCAGAAGGATCCCGACCGGGCGGGTTCGATCGCCACCGGTCGGCGCCCCTGGGAGAAGGCGGTCACCGTCGTCTGGGTCGTGTTGACCCTGGCGGCCTTCGCCTGGAGCATGTTCGGCGAGGGCAAGCTTTCCGAGATGTCCCTCGAGATCGGCATCCTGCTGTTATCGCTCAAGTTCGCCTGGTCGCTGATGCAGGAGGCCAAGGTCAACCATTACATGTTCTGGATCCTGCAGACCCTGGAGCACAAGGTGATCGACCTGAGCGCCGACGTCCGGCGTCAGCGTCGCAGTCTTCGGGCCCTAGAACGTGAAATAGCCGCCCTGCGCGAGGAAACCGGCAACGGCGCCGGCGAGGTCGGCGAAGATGAACTCGAGGTCGGCGACTCAGCGGCGGTTCGCCGGGACTAAGACCCTGCGGGGTCCACCGACCGCACGTTATCAGGCCGGGGCGTATCGTCCCCAACCTGCGCGAGCAGATAATCCAGGGCCCGGTTGGGGGGACGTCCCCGTCCCGGGCCGCCGCCATCCAGAGGAGTAAATGCCGCTCAAGCGACAGCTCAGCCTGCTGGACGCCTTCAGCGTCGGCGCCGGGGCGATGGTCTCCTCGGGGCTCTTCGTCCTGCCCGGGTTGATCTACGGCCGCGTCGGACCCGCCGTGATACTGGCCTACCTGGCCGCCGGGGTGCTGATGATCCCGACGATGCTCACCATCAGCGAATTATCGACGGCCATGCCCAAGGCCGGCGGCAACTACTTCTTCGTCACCCGTGGCCTGGGGGCCCTGGCGGGAACCGTCGGCGGCCTGTCCGACTGGTTCTCGGTGACCCTCAAGAGCACCTTCGCCCTGATCGGCATCGGTGCCTTCGCCAAGCTGGCCTTCCCCGGCTTGGACGAAACGGGCTTCAAGCTGGTCGCCGCCGGTGGCGCCGTGCTGTTCACCCTGCTCAATCTCTTCTCGGTCAAGATCGCCGGCAAGGTTCAGGTCGTGCTGACCCTCTCCCTGCTGGGCATCCTGATCTATTACACCGTCGCCGGCCTCGGCTCGTTGGATCTGGACCGCTTCGAACCCTTTTTCGCCTTCTCCGAACAAGGAACCTCCTATGCCTTATTCGCCTCGACGGTGGGGATGGTCTTCATCAGCTACGGCGGTTTGACCAAGGTCGCCAGCCTGGGCGAGGAGATCCGCGATCCGGTGCGCAACATCCCCCGGGCGATGTTCATCGCCTTCATCGTCGTCCAGTTGTTGGGGGTTTTCGCCGTGGCGGTCACCGTGGGCCTGATCGGCGGCGACGGTCTGGCCGGTTCTCTGACCCCCTTCTCCGACGGCGGCCTGGTCTTCGGCGGCCGGGCGGGGCAGATCATCCTGGCGGCGGCGGCGATGATGGCCTTCATCACCACGGCCAACGCCGGGATCATGTCCGCCGGGCGGGTGCCGCTGGCCATGAGCCGGGACCACCTGACCCCGCCGCTGTTCGCCCGGGTCTCGACCAAACGCAACACCCCGGTGATCTCCCTCGTCTTCACCGGCGGCGTGATGATCATCCTGATCCTGTTCCTCGATCTCGAGGGTCTGGTCAAGGTGGCCAGCGCCAGCCTGCTGTTCATGTTCTGCCTGGCCAACCTCTCCCTCATCGCCCTGCGCCTCTCCAAGCAGTGCAACTACCGGCCGCACTTCCGCGTGCCGCTGTTCCCCGTGCTACAGGTGCTGGCCATCGCCGCCTACCTCTTCCTGATCACCCAACTGGGCACCAAGACCCTGCTGCTGTTCGGCGGCCTGGTTCTCCTCGGGCTCATCTGGTACTTCGTCTACGCCCGCCGTCACGTGCGCAGCCAGTCCGCCCTCGTCGCCTTGACCGAGCGCGTCCTGTCGCGCAAGCTGGGCGGCGACAAGGTGACCGACCTGTCCTCCGAGCTGCGCGAGATCGTCAAGGAGCGCGACGAGATCGTCTTCGACCGCTTCGACGAGCTGGTCAAGGAGGCCGAGATCCTCGACATCGACGAGGAGCTGACCGCCGACGAGCTGTTCCATCTGCTGGCCGAGCACCTCGACCGCCACCTGCACCTCGACCGCGAGACCATCTACCAACTCCTCGTCGAGCGCGAGGCCGAATCGACCACGGCGATCAGCCCCGGGTTGGCCATCCCCCACGTCATCTGCCCCGGCGAGAACCGCTTCGACCTGATGATGGTCCGCTGTCTACCCGGGATCGACTTCGGCGGCCACACCGGACCCGTGCAGTTCGTCTTCGTCCTCGCCGGCAGCCGCGACGAGCGCAACTTCCATTTGCGGGCGCTGATGGCCATCGCCCAAGTGGTGCGCAACCCCGTCTTCCAGAGCGTCGTCCACACCGTCGGCGACGTCGAGGAGGTCCGCGAGGCCATCCTGCTGGCCCAGCGCCAGCGGCATTAGGCCCGCTGGACAGCGACCAAAGCCCGCCCCTCCTTCGCCGCCCCAGTAACACCCCGCGCCGACGACATCGAGGAGATCCGCGAGGCCGTCCCGGCGCCGGCGTGAGGATGCCCAGGCGCGACAGCTCGCGACGCTGATCCCGAGACGGATCGATCATGCGTAAAGGGCGGGGAACCCCGCCCTGTTTCGAACCCCGCCCTGTTTGCTTGATCACGTTGCGATTCAGACCGCTCACCCCGGGGGTGCAAATGAACCCCCGGTCGTCAAACGAACCGTTCGGCTACTTCCACGCCTTGATCGCCCCCCAGCTCTTCTCCTCGACAGTCGAAGCCGGTTCGTATACGACCTGCAGGGCCGGCCTGAAGTCTTCGATGACGTCGTATTCACCCGAATAGAAACCCACCCCATACTCCGTCGCGCTGCTGGTCGGCCCGAAGATGAAGCCAAATTGGGCTCGTCATTCTCCAGCCACTGCTCGCTGAAGGGGGTGAAGTAGACATAATTCACGTCATCGTCGTGGTAGAAGGTCTGTTGGATGGGATGGGAAACGTTGTAGTTGGGCCTGGTGTTCCAGGTAACCGTGTCTGGATCCCAATCCGTGGTGATCATGTAGAAGGTGTATGTTATCGGAATGGTGCCCCAGGTCAACGAGGGATCGGGTTGCAAGAGCAGAGTGGAACTATTCACTGTGCAGCCGTCGAACTGGGGATCGTCAAGACCGCTGAAGCAAATCAGGGATGGGATCACACACGATCATGGACCAATCAGGCTGCTGTTGGGGTAATCTAGCCTGCCGGGATCGTTTCTTTGGTTGAAGCTGAACTCCATCTCCCTGATAGAGAGGCTGAAGTTGCGCTTGAAACCGCCGTGGTGGGCCTTTAGCCGTCGTTTGGCGTAGCCCCGGAAGTTCTCAAGGCCGTTGCTTGCCGCCAACCAGGGTCTTATCGTGGTTGATGCGCCTGTGATGGAAGCCGTTGAATGAGACAGCTTGTAATAGGCCTTCCAGCCGTCGTAGTAGAAGCTCGAGCCCAGCTCGGCCTCCCGATCGGCGGCGATACGCTCGCCAATGATACGATAATACTTGGCGAGCGTATTGGGA
>WJLX01000108.1 GCA_014728225.1 Candidatus Coatesbacteria bacterium
ACCTCGTCGCTGATGATCGGCAGCTCGTCGAGTTCGATGACGAAGCGCACGCCGGAGTTGCGGGCCACCTCGCCGGCGTGGCCGACGAGGCCGAAGCCGGTGACGTCGGTGCAGGCGCGGGGGCGGAGGGGCTTGATCAGGCGGGCGGCGTGGCCGTTGAGGCGCTCGGCGATTCGGGTCAGTTCGGCCAGGCCGGCGTTGGAAAGCTCGCCGGCCTTGAGGGCTGTGGCCAGGATCCCGGTGCCCAGGGGTTTGGTGAGGGCGATGAAGTCGCCGGGGCGGGCGCCGGCGTTGGGCCACAGCTCGCCCTCGTCGGCGACGGCGAAGACGGCCAGTCCGTACTTGAACTCCTGGTCGGTGACGGTATGGCCGCCGAGAAGGACCACACCGGCCTCGGCCATCTTCTCCTGTCCGCCGCGCAGGACCTCGATCAGGTATTCCAGGGGGAACTCATGCTGCGGGTAACAGGCGATGTTGAGCGCCCCCAGGGGTTCGGCGCCCATGGCGTAGATGTCGGAGAGGGCGTTGGCGGCGGCGATGCGGCCGTAGGCGCGGGGGTCGTCGACCACCGGGGTGAAGAAGTCGGTGGTGGCCAGCATGACCCGGCCGTCGCCCAGGCGCACGGCGCCGGCGTCGTCGGCGTGGTGCACCGGCGTTAGCAGCCGCTCGTCGGTAACGGGGGGCAGGGCGTCCAGCACCCGCCGCAGGGCCGCGGGGCCCAGCTTACCCGCTCACCCGGCGCAGCTGACGCTGACGGTCAACCGCCGGAGCTCTTCTCTGTGGTCGCGATCGTTAGTCATGGGAGGAAGAATGATACACGATTATGACCTTCCAAGCAATCATGGCTCGGGTGGATGTGCCGGCTGCTCGGCTCTGGAAAGGCCGCATTCCGGTCAGAACCCTCGATTTGCGGGTCGCTAACCGGCCCCCCCGCCCGTGGGCGCTGGAGTCAAGCGCTGGCGCCGAGCGGTGACGAATGGCGACGAGGCTTGACAAAGTGAAGTCGATAATAGATAGTAAATCTTACTTGGGAGACTTGAATCGCACTTTATACTGAGGGTCTCACTATTCACCATCAGAGAAAGGGTGCACCATGAAACACCTCCTGATCCTGTTGCTCTGCCTCCCCCTGGCCGCCCTGGCCGCCGAGCGGACCCTGGAGACGGGTGCCGCGCCCGGGCTTTCCGTCGACGCCGATTCCGGCGCCATAACCATCGAACCCCAGCCGCCCACCGAGGACGAGCTGATCAACGACGACGGCGACGCTCAATATCACTGGAGCGGTGGCATCGCCGGCTTCGCCTCCATGTTCGAGGCCCCCTACGACTGCTACCTGGTGCGGATCAAGCTCACCTGCTACAACAGCACGGGACGCAACTACTACCTCGACGTCCTGGGTGACGATGCCGGTGAGCCCGACGAGGGCAACAGCCTGATCGGCGGTTACCAGACCTTCTATGACGACGGCGGCTCCGGTGACCGCTGGGTCGAGTTTACGCTCGACGAGCCGCTGGCCCTCAGCACCTCCGACATTTTCTACCTCTTCTCCGACGACTCCATCGACGGCCTGGACAACGCACCCCAGGATGATCAGAATCCCGGTCCCGAGGGCTCGGCCTGGTGGTGGCAAAGCAGTAGCTGGTATGATTACGACTTCTTCGGCGCCATGCTGATCCGGGCCATCGTCGACGACGACATGGACGGTCCCTACTCGGCCAACCAGGATCCCGCCCCCGGCGACACCGGCGTGCCCGGCGATACCGCCATCGTCTTCGACATCGTCGATGACGACAAGGGCACCGACGGAACCACCATCGTCGTCGAGGTCGAGGAGACCGACGTCACCGCCGACTGCACCATTACCGACAACGGTGACGGCTCCTTCACCGTCGAGTACGTCCCCGCAACCGAGTTCGCCGGCGCCCAGGAAGTCGAAGTCCTCTGGGAGGCCGAGGACGGCCTGGGCAACTTCGGCTCCGACGAGTGGACCTTCACCATCCAGGAGGACTGGAACACCGTCCCGACCAGTTGGGGTGCGCTCAAGGCCGACACCGAATAGGCGACCCGACATTACCCGCACCGGTTAACCAACGCCCGCCACCCGGCGGGCGTTTTCCCGCTGTCGACAGCGAAGGTCCGACGTTGTAAACTAACCCTCCAGCGCCACAACCATCCGAGGAGGATTAAATGCCACGCCGGACGTTGCTGTTATCACTGCTGATACTGACCGTCACAGTCGCCACGGCCCTCGAGCCCGCCGAGATCGATCCCCTGGACCCCGCCGCCGGGGAGTTCCTGGGCCTGGACTACGAGGCCGAGCGCCAAGCCGCCTGGGAGGCCTATCAGGCCGCCGACTACCTCGAGGCCGCCCGCCACTACCTGGCCTACCTTCGGGGTCGCCCCGGCGACGCGACTTCGATCTACAACCTGGCCTGCTGCTACGGCCTGTTGGGCGAGGCCGAGCCGGCCGCCCGCTACCTCGAACTTGCCGTCGACGCCGGTTTCGAGGACGCCTGGCTGATCGCCGAGGACGGCGACTTCGACAAGGTCCGCGACAGCGAGGTCTTCACCCTGGCCGCCGAAACGGCGATTGCGGAAATCGAGGCCCGGCTGGCCGCCATCCCCCCCCTGCACTGGACCTCGGCCGAGATCCAATTGCCCACCCCCGTCGTCGAGGCCAAGCTCCTCGAAGAGGGCGCGCCGCGGACCCTGATCGTCGCCCTTCACGGTTACGGTTCCAACCCGCTGCGCTTCTCCCGCCTGGCCGAGTACTTCGGTCCCGAGTTTACCCTGGCCTGCCCCCGGGCCCCCCACCCCTACTCGACCTCCAGTGTCGGCTTCACCTGGCTGTGGTGGACCGCGGACGGCGAGCTCCCCGGTTCCCGCCAGAACGCCGAGAACTACGTCCTGACCGTCGTCGAAGAGCTGCGCGAGAAGTACGAGCCCCAGCGCGTCTACCTGATGGGCTTCAGCCAGGGCGCCGGGATGACCTACGACATCGCCCTGAAAAACCCCGAAATCTTCGACGGCGCCCTGCCTTTCGGCGGTTGGTTGGATACCGAGGAGATGGGCCTGACCGAGGCCGACCTCGAAGCCGCCGCCGACCTGCCCTTCTTCATCTGCCACGGTGAAGAAGACAGCTCCGTGCCCTTCGAGGCCGGACAGAGCGCCAGTGAACTCCTCGAGGGCTTGGGCTACGACGTATCCTTCCACGCCTTCGCGGGCGGCCATTTCGTCCCCGAAGACGCCGTCACCGCCGCCGTCGAATGGATCAAGAGCCTGGAAGAATAACACCGCCCCTAACGCAGACGACCCACCGAGATGCGGGGGCGAACCCAAGGGTCCGCCCCCTTCGGCTGTCCCTCGACGCCGGCTCCCGGCTTGAAGCAGGGCCCGGCGCGCGTTCTTGCCCGGCTGGACCAACCGGTCCAGCCGGAACGCAAGAACCGTGACGGGCCCGGGGGAAGCGCCGTAAGCCCACCCTCAGGACTCGACGCCGATGCCGGGTGCTGAAGCCTTTCGCCGGAAAAACTGGAAACCGTTAACCTAAAGGGGCTATGCTGATAAGCAGCCCCATAGACCCTACCCCGCAGACACACCCCGAGGAGAACCCATGCGCAAGCTCACCCTCTGCCTGCTGGCCGTCGCCCTGGCCGCCGCGGCCGCGCCCCAGGTCAGCTCCTTCTACGACCCCGCAGCCGATGACTGGATCACCTACGCCGCCGACGCCGACGGCTATGTCTACCGTATCACCAGTGACAGCATCCGCGACGTCGGCCCGATCCCCGGCCCCGGTCCCCACGATCTCAGCGCCTTCTACGACGTCGACTACGACGACTACATCATCTACGGCATCGATGCCGACGGCGTCTTCTACAAGTGGGGCGGCGGAGCCTTCGAGCGCTCCGGCGCCTTCCCCGGCCCCGGACCCTACTCCCTCTCCGTTTTCTACGACATCGCCGCCGACGACTACATCATCTACGGCATCGACGCCGACGGCGCCATCTACCGCTACTACCAGGGCGAGGTCTACGAGCTGGCCACCCTGCCGTAGGCTTGTCAACCAGCGTTCGTTTAACTGCTGCGCAAGGGCGGACCCAACGGTCCGCCCAGTATCTTCCACCAAGCTCGACAAGACTAGAGCTCGACAAGACTAGGGCTCGACCCCTTCGTTGAGCAGGGTGAAGTAACGGGTATAGACGTAGATACGGTTGCGCCGCCGCCCGGTTATTTCCTGTATCAGGCCTTCTTTTACCAACAACTCGAAGGAACTGTAGATGGTGGGGTAAGCCAATTCAGTCATCTCGGCTGCTTTGGCGCCGGTTAAATACGGCTGTCTCAGAAAAGCTTGATGCAGAAGATGGCAGGAGTGTCGATTCCCTGCTGTTCTTTTCAGGTGTTCTTGATCCTCAGCGAACAACTCAAGGGAGAGGCGCACCGTTTCTACGACTCGTTGCGCTGTTTCCTTGATGCCGGTTAGGAAAAACTCAAGCCAGCTTTCCCAATCTCCGGTTGTCCGAAGCTGTTGAAGCAGGGCGTAATAAACCTCGCGGTTGTGTTTCAGATACAGACTCAGATAAAGGAAAGGTTCTTCTAGTACTCCCTCGGCGCATAACAGCAGGGTGATAAACTGGCGGCCCAAACGACCATTGCCGTCGAGGAAAGGGTGGATGGTCTCGAAACGGGCGTGGACCAGAGCGATCCGTACCAACAGCGGCAACTCGTCGGCCGATTGATGGTAGAAGGCTTCAAGTTCGCTTATTAGCCGTCCGATTTCGTCGGATGGCGGAGGAACGTAAATGGCATTGCCGGGACGTGTCCCACCAATCCAGTTCTGGCTGCGGCGGAACTCACCGGGGTTTTTTGTGCTGCCCCGTCCCTCAGCCAACAGTACTCCATGTACTTCCTTCATTAAGCGGCTGCTAAAAGGAAAGCCACTCCGAATACGTTCCAGTCCGTAGTTGATGGCCTTAACATAAGTGGAGGCTTCAGTAATATCGTCGAGGGGCGCGGTTGATTCTCTATCCAATTCAAAAAGCAACAGGTCCGTCAAGGTACTCTGCGAACCCTCTATCTGTGCGGATAGAACGGCTTCCTTGCGAAGGTACAAGTAGATAAAGAAGGAGGTGTCGGGCAGGTAGGGCGCGTTTAGCGTCATTCCGTCCAGGCGTCCCAAGGCTCGGTTGGCTCGTTCGAGCAGCAACTGAAGCCGGGGTTCCTCCAGCAGCAGGGGCGGTTGGGGTGGTAGCGGCGCGGGGATAAAAGCCAGAAAGCTCTCCCCTGGAATATGATTGGTACGGTATTCACCGACCTCGGTACGTTTCATGTCCCCCCATAGGTAAAGCAACTTAAATAAGCCGTTAGCTTATTTAAATATTATCCTATTTTATTAATAAGGTCAAGCGGGGAGGGGGAAACCTAGAGGCCGGCTTCTTCGAGGAGTTCCTCGCGGCGGTGCAGGCTGAGGGCCTCGATCAGCTCGTCGAGGTCGCCCTGCATCACCTTATCGAGGGAGTAGAGGGAGAGGTTGATGCGGTGGTCGGTGAGGCGGTTCTGGGGGAAGTTGTAGGTGCGGATGCGCTCGGAGCGGTCGCCGGAGCCGATCATCTGCTTGCGCTCGGCGGCGCGTTCGGCCTCGGCCTGCTGTCGCTCGTGGTCGAGGAGGCGGGCGGCCAGCACGCGCAGGGCTTTGGCCTTGTTCTTGTGCTGGGATTTTTCGTCCTGGCAGGAGACGACCAGGCCGGTGGGCAGGTGGGTGATGCGCACGGCGGAATCCGTGGTGTTGACGGACTGGCCGCCGGGTCCGCTGGAGCGATAGACGTCGATGCGCAGGTCCTCGCTCTTGATATTCACCTCGACCTGCTCGGCCTCGGGCAGGACGGCGACGGTGACGGCGGAGGTGTGGATACGGCCCTGGCTCTCGGTGACGGGGACGCGTTGAACGCGGTGGACGCCGCCCTCGAAGCGCAGGTGGCCGAAGGCGCCCCGGCCCTCGACGGCGAAGGTGATCTCGCGCATTCCGCCGACCTCGGTGGGGTTGGAGTCCATCACCTCGATGTTCCAACCCTGATGCTCGGCGTAGCGGGAGTACATCCGGAAGAGGTCGGCGGTGAAGAGGGTGGCCTCGTCGCCGCCGGTACCGGCGCGGATCTCGACGATGGCCTTGCGCTCCTCGGCCTCGTCCCGGGGCAGCAGCGCCAGCCGCAGCTCCTTCTCCATCCCGGCGAGTTCTTCCTTGAGCTCGTCGAGTTCCATCTCGGCCAGCTCGACGAGTTCCGGGTCCTCGCCGGCGGCGATGACGGCTTCATCGTCAGCGATGCGGGCGGCGAGTTCGCGGTAGCGGGGCAGGGCCTCGACGACGGGCTGGAGGTGGGATTGCTCACGGCCCAGCTCGGCGGCGCGGCGCTGGTCGGCGTAGACGGCGGAGTCCGACAGCAGCCGGGTCAGCTCGTCGTAGCGCTCCTTGATCTTTTCCAGCTTCTCGAGCAGGGCCATGGACAGCTCCGGGAGGTTTGGCGACGGGCGATTATAGCGTAGGCGAAGCGGCAGGGCAACTAGATGCTCCAGATGGCCGGCGTCGTACCCCGGGCCTGTTGTTGCTTAAGCGGTCCGCCGTCGTTGCTGAAGGCGACGGCGTGGCCGAGATGGTAGGCCCGGGCGGTCAGCGCCATGGCGCAGGCGTCGAGGTGATCGCCGGACAGACCGCTGTGGTTTGAGATCGGCAACAGCTCGACCCGTTTCAGGATACCGCCGGGCGTCTTCTTTTTCTCCAGGGGGGCTCCGCCGCTCAATCTGCCGAAGGTCAGCTCCGGATGGCCCTCGATAACCCGCCTGTGTCCGGCGGCGATACTCTCGGCGGCGACGATGTAGGGCACCAGACAGCGGATGTGACCTTGACCGACCTTGCCGGACTCCAGGTACTCGTCGACATCGGCGGAACTGGGCACGGCGTAGAAGGAGGACTGCAGTTCGGCGGAAACCACCCTCTTGGCATGGCGGTCACAGCCCCGTTGACGGCGCTGATCCGCCAGCCGGCCGTACAGCTCCGTCGTCCAGGACGAGAACCGTGGCCATCAAAAACCTCCATGTGGATAGAGAAAACGGGCCGGGGCGGTTCACCCCGGCCCGGAGTCGAGTGGAGCTACTCGCCCGTAAGGCCTTCGAGGATCGCGGTGATCGTCTCGACGTCGGCCTGGATCATCGGCAACTGGTCGATGGTCGCCTGCAGGTTGTCCCGGGCCTCGTTGAGGTTGTCCTGGATGGCGCCCAGCTCGGTGGCGGAGGCCGGGTTCTCCTCGAGGTCCGTGGCGACGGATTCGAGGTCCTCGACCACCGTGGGTAGCAGCTCGGTGCTGCGCTCGAGCAGGTCGCTGATGGTGTCCGGCAGGTCCCAGAAGTTGCCCAGGTGTTCGTTGGCCTTGGCTTGCTCGGCGGCGTCGATAGAGCCCTGAAGCGTCCCGGCGTTCTCCCCGGCGGAGGAGGATTCCTCGAAGGGATCGGGTTTGCCGTGGTCGCCGTAGAGCACGACGAGGAAGTCGCGGGCCTGGTCGACCTGGTAGTTGAGCTGGTCCATCTCTTCCTTGATCTGCGCGGACTTCTCGACGGTCTGCTCGTAGTGGCTGGTGTCGACGCTGGAGCCGGTCAGGCCAAACTGGGCCAGGGTGGCGACGGCCAGTAAACAAACGAGGAGTGTGATTTTGCGCATCGTTTCCCTTTCGTGAACAGGGGGTTTTCTGTTTGCGGCGTTTGTCGGATGGTCACTCATCCAAGGTTAACTGACCCTTCGTCGGCTGTCAAAGCCAGCGGTCGGGCCGCTCGGCGTTGTCGCCGGCGGCGTCACGCTTCCCGCAGCCGGGTTCACCCGGCACAGGGCCGGCTGAACCCGGGCAACAAGCGCGCCGCCGCCGGGGTTGTCGACGGAGCTGCGTGTTTTTCGCCGGTTGGAACAGCACGAACGAACGGGAGGGCGCGGCCCTCCCGTTGGTTCGTTGTTGGACTGGTTGTCCAGTCTGGTTAGTCGACGGCGGGGTGCCAGGCGCGGTCGGCCAATTCGCGGATGGCCGCGCCGCGGGCCTTGACTTCGGCGCTGGGTCGGGGAGCGACGGCGCGCTCGGTCCGCGGTTCGGCGTTGACTTCGGGGTGCCAGCTTCCGCCGCGTCGATCGCCGACGGAGCGGTCGGCTTCGACGACGGCGGGGCCGTTGAAGATCTGCGCTTCGGCGCCGGGATGCCAGGCGCGGTCGGCCTCGGCGGCTACGGCCGCGGCCCGGGCCGGGGTTTGCGGGGCGCGGGTGCGGACGGGACCGTCGACGTTCGGGGCCTCGACCGGGCGCCAGCCCTCGTGACGCCGGACCTCGGGTAGGCGGACGTCGTCGACGGCGGGATGCCAGGCGCTGTCGGCCAGCTTGCTGATAGCATGTTTACGTTCGACGGTGGCGCGGGTCTCGACGCTGCGGCGGGCGGCGGGATCGCTGAACTTGGCGCCGACCTCGGGATGCCAGGCGGCGTCGGCGGAGCTGACGCCGGTCTGCGGTTCACTGACCCGGGGGTGCCAGGCGCGGTCGGCGTTTTCGCGCCGGGCGGCTTCGGCTTCGTACTGGCGGCCGGTGCGCAGGCGCGGGGTCGCGGCGCGGCGCGCGGAGTACTCGAGGCCGACGTCGGGGTGCCAGTCGCGGTCGGCGAGGGGGGTCTGCTGCGGCTCGACCTGCGGGGAGCTCTGGGGGCGCTGCTGCTTGTCGAGTTTGCGGGCGGGCATGGCGGACATGGCTCACTCCTTTGGGGTTGTCGGCGCGGAGGCCGGTCGTTGACTTGCGCCGTAGTTATATTGCAAGGAGCGTGCCAAAGCGGGGTCTTTGTTGCAGTGCAGGAGTTGATGTCTACCTAAGCCGTTTATTATCAGACGATTATAGGTTTAGGGCTCGGTCGGAGGTGGAACCGTTCAGGGCGCATCGGTTGGTGCGCATCCGGCCGGTTTCTATCCACCGGTGCAAAACTCCCCGCCTATGAACGGGGAGTCAGGGTGGGGAACGAGGAGGCGGCAGCGGGCAAGAGCCGTGACCCGCCGGGCTCAGGGCACACAGATAGCAACCATTGAAGCATTAGCTTGATTAAAGGGCAAAATCTGATTAGTAATAGCCTTTGCGGTTTTTAAGAAATATGCTCTAGCTACCAAGCTCATAGCTAATGCGTCAATTGTATCATGGCCTCTTTTTTTACACCAAGGATCTATATTTGTTTGTCCGATACGTATATTATGGATATTACCCCATATAATATTTGGTATATGATGTTGCAATATAGACTCCCTCCGACTTCTGCCTTGTATAGTCCTTTTATTTAATAGATTATTATTATTATATCTATAAAATACAATTTCTGGATGACTTTCAATTACAATTCCATTACTATGTTTACTATAATGTTTCCGGATATCTTCAGCAGCCGAAATATACTGCAAGTTACAGAATGCTTGAATTGATAAATCAACGCCTTTATCTGGAATATTATTAATTTGTGTATGTGTTATATTGGAGTTATTATTGTACGCTTGAAATCTTTGAATAGATGGGACATGAAAGACGCGATTCCTATTTATTGTTAGTGTCTTTCTTACGCTAACATCACATGGTCGAAAACCTGTAGTTTTGGTTCTATCGCCAATTGGCGCATCGATACAAATCACATCTGCATTCTTCCATTGCTGGTAAATGGAAGTATATTTTAAGCAGCAATGATTTGTTATATCAAGAGTATTTGTATGAATATTTCCGTTAGTATCTAATGTTAGTAAAGCTCCTGTCCATCTATTATCTCCACCATCTAAACCCAAAACAGTACACATTGATCCTCCTTTACGGCAGCCAGATGCCCGGATATTTCCCGCCGAGGCCGGCCCTGCGCGGTCCGCGCTCGTTGGTGATCACACGCGCCCCGCCGCGCCAGGCGCACCAGGTTACGTGGGCCAGAACCGCCGCGTCCAGGGCGTCGGCGTCCAGGGGGCCCAGCTCCTCCAGCTCGAAGGGCAGCAGCTTGATGCGCTCCAGCCGCCCGTCGTCTTCACTTTTCTTGCAGCGTAGCGGTTCGTCGCCGTTGAGGGCCTGGTAGGCCGTTTCGGGGTGGCCCTCGATGACCCGCCGGCCGCCCAGCTCCCGGCGCAGCTCCTCGGCGGCCGCCGTGTAGCGCAGCACCCCCCAGACCTGGCTGGAGAGTTTCTTCCCGGGGTCGCTCAGTTGATTGAGGTCCGCCTGACTCGTGTCCGGCTTGCGCTTGTAGGCCCGGAAGCGCCGCTTCGACGGTACGTAGAACACCGAGCCGCGGTTGGGCCCCAGGTACTCCCGGGCTCCCCGGTCGCAGGGTCGGTAGTCCGTCGCTCGACCCCGGCCGCCCAGGGGGGCGTCGACGCAGAGAACCTCGGGCTCGCCGAACTCCTCCAGCACGGCCTCCGGGTCGAGGCGGCCGCGTTTCGTCCGGCGCAGGGCCTGGTGCAGCACGCGGCCGCGCCGGTCGCAGAGCAGCTTGAAGCCCGTCCAGCGGTTACGCCCGCCGTCCAGGCCGAGCAGGGCGGTGAGTTTCATCGAGGGATTACCGGTTCGAGTCTGTCGTGTTTGAATACACCGCTACGTCAGCGGGCGGTCCCAAAGGACCACCCGCTGAAACCACAACCAACCTCCCGTTCACAGCATCTTCTGTCGCCGGCCACGGCCCGTTCTTCGCTGAAACGCTCGGTCGTTCATCGTTGTCGCCGCCGGTGTCACGCTTCTCGCAGCCGGGTTCACCCGGCACAGGGCCGGCTGAACCCGGGCAACGAGCGCGCCGCCGCCGGGGTTGTCGACGAAGCTGCGTGTTATTCGCCGGTTGGAACTGTACGAACGAACAAGGTTATCTGACACTTCGTCGGCTGTCAAAGCCATCGGTCGGGCCGCTCGGTCCGGATGACCAGAGGAACCGCCGCTACTCCCAGCGATACGCCACCACGATGGTAAAGTCGCCCTCGTAGAGCGGACTCAGCCCCTCGGCGACCAGCCACTCGGCAACGCCGTTGGCCTCGGGGTGGTCGGCGTACTCGGCAGCCGGATCGTCGCTGTCGATCACCCCCCATTCCAGCAACCGCTCGTGGGCCGGCGAGCCCCAGGCCTGATAGCGGGTCTGCTTCAGGACACCGTCCTCGAAGACGACTTCGACGGCGCCCCAACCGGTCAGGGCCAGCACCTTGTCGGAGACGAACTCCCGCCAACCGTGACGGACGTAGTCCGCCTTGCCGCGCAGGTAGTAAACCGCGGCGGCCAAATGCGACGGCGGGACGTCGTCGGCGGCGACGACCCAGGCAACGCTGTTCGGATCGTCCAGCGGCTCGACGATCAGCTCCCGCTCCCGGACTGTGACCTCGCCGCAGCTTTCGAGGAGCTCCAACAGCTCCGCCAACCGCTCGTCGTCCTGGTCGGCGGCGGCGTGGAGCTCGATCTCGTCGCCCGCGGCGATCGCCGTCTCCCCGAGCTCGGGCGGATAGTCACCGGGCCAGGACTGGACGAAAGCACCGTCGCGGTACAACAGACAAACGCCGCCGACGTAGACATCCACCTGGGCGGCGCAGGCTCCTACGGCGAGCAAGCAGATCACGACAAACACGCGACGCGGGATCATCTCATCACTCCCCGCTCGTTGCTCCGGTCTCGCCGTAGCCCTCGGGGCTCGAACCGATCCCGGCGGGTTCAGTGCTCGATTCCACTGTTTGCGGTTTATCCTCAGTCATCCCGGCGCCCTCCTCCGTCGGTTCCTCCTCGACGGGCGGCGGCGGCGGAAGCGGCGCCGGCTTAAGCTCCTGGGACCCGGCGGCGATGAAACCCCGGCCCGTGCCCAGATTACGCCGCAGGTGCAGATGGATGCGGAAAACGTCGCGGCCCGACGAAGGCCAATCCCAGTCCTGCATCTGCGTCAACAGCTCCGTGCCCAGCTCCTCGTTGCCCGTGGTATTCTCCTCCAGAGAGCAGAACAGGAACACCCCGGATTCCGTGGTGATATGGGCGGTCACCTCGCCACAGAGCATCGGGTCATCGTGCAGGAAACGACGATAGGTGGCGTTGAGTTCGTCCGCATGGGTGTTCAGCAGGTACTCGACGCCGGCCAACATATAGCCGGACATTCCACCGTGGGCGCCTAAGGGCTCGATCTCCCAGACGATCGGCCGGGCGTGGGCAACCAACTCCGGCTCGGCGGCGTCGACCTCGACGATGTCCAGCAGATTCCAGGAGGGTTCGGCGTCGGCTTGATCCCGCCGGTCACCGCCGTCGCAACCCGCGACAATTAGCGCGGAGACCACGGCCGCTGACAACATAATTCGTTCCCGACAAGTCATCGAACCAAACTCGTGGATGTTAAGGCGGGGCCGGTTAAGAAGACAACAGGGAGACCAGCTGATCGAACTCAGGAAACCCTCATCAATTGATCACGTTCGATCACGTTTTCTACGGACGTTTTACTATTATCTTTAACATCCCCATTGTATAATCAACACACTATGTCAGGCAAGCATAAAGTTGAACCGCCGATCAGCGACCCCTTCCTCGACGACGATCCCTCCCGCTGGGAGCACCTCGCGCCGGCCTGGAACGAGCTGGGCTTGCTCCACCGCTTGACCATCGCCCCCTTCTACACCCTCATCCGCCTCTACCAGCGTTACATCTCACCGTACAAACCACCGACCTGCCGTTTCGTCCCCAGCTGCAGCCAGTACACCGCTCTGGCCCTGCGCAAGTACAACCTGGCCCTGGGCATCCTGATGGGCGCCTGGCGCATCCTGCGCTGCAACCCCTGGGGCGGTTACGGCTACGATCCACCCTAGCGGCTCCGGTGCGCCGCCGCAGGCGGCCCGCAACCGAACACGCCGGCGCTCAGCCGGCGTGTTCGGTTGCGGGAACGGCGAGACCCCGACCCATACCCCACGAGCCCGCGCCGGGGAGCCGGCACGGTTTTTGCATCTCGGCGACCGTTGCGAACGATGCAAACGGTCGGCCTCCGCAAAAACCGTGCCGGCTCCCCGGCTGAGGTGTTAGGGTGCCGAACGGACGATGTCGGGGTCTCGCCGTTCGCACCGGGCGCGGTTCAATCCCCGTCAAGCAGCAGATTCTCGGCCTCTTCGACGGAGGGCGTCTCGGTATCCGCCGTTGGAGGGGCGGTACCGCCCAGGTTGAGCTGCACGATGCGACCGGTGGTGACGTACACTTCGCGGTTGATCATCTCACTGCCGCGTTCAATACGGATGACCCGCTTGCCGGCCAGCAGTTTTAATGAATCCAGCGGCAGGGCACCGATGTAGCGGTCATCGATCCAGACCTTGGAGCCGGGTTCACCTTGGATGCGCAGCCAGCCGTAGGTGGCCGGGGAGAGTTCGACGTTGAAGTTGACCAGGTCGCCGTCGCCGGGGGTGAAGGTGGTTTCGAGGGGGGCGTAGCCTTCACGTTCGAAGCGCAGAGTGTAACTGCGCCCCCGGGGCAGCCTGGTGGTCAGCGGTGTGGTTCCGAAGCTTTGGCCGTCGATGAACAGGGAGGCTTCGTCGGGCGTTGTGTTGACTTTGAGGGTGACTTCCTCTTTGGAGAGAACCAGTTCGTCGCCGAGGGGGTTTTCGGCGACGGTTTCCTCTTCGGCGCCGCCGAGTTGGGGGATGATTTCGATCGCGCCCCAGACCAGACCGCCGACGGCCAGGGCGATCAGGATCAGTCCGACGATCCGGCGTCGACGGTAGCGCCACTGTTCGGCCGGGGTCAGCTCCGTGGTGCCTCGTCGTTCCTTATCCTGTTTTTCCTCGGCGTAGAGTCGCCGGAGACCGGCGTCGAGATCGTTGGCCAGTTCGGCGGCGCTTTGGTAGCGGTCGAGGGGGTTTTTCTCCAGGCACTTGAGGATGATCTCGTTGAGCCATTCGGGGATGCGGCTCTCGATCATCCTGGGTGGGATGGGCGGTTCGTTGATCTGTTTGAAGGCCACGGCGACCTTCTTGTCGGCGGTGAAGGGCAGTCGTTTGGTGAATAGCTTGTACATCAGCACGCCCAGGGAGTAGATGTCGGAACGGGCGTCGACGTTCTGTCCCTGGCACTGCTCGGGGCTCATGTATTCCGGGGTGCCGACGGCGGTGCTTTCCTGGCTGGCCGCGGCGCGGGCGATACCGAAATCCAGCAGGGTGACGTGGTCGTCGGAGCCGACGATGACGTTGCCCGGCTTGACGTCGCAGTGGATGACGCCCTTGGAATGGGCGTAGCCCAGGGCCCGGGTGAGCTGAACGATCAACTGGACGTTTTCCTTGACTCTGAAGGCTTGCTCGGCGATGACCTTTTCCAGGCTCTTGCCGTTGAGCAGGTTCATCACGAAGTAGGCCCGGCCCTGGTCCTGGCCCACGTCATGGATCATGACGATGTTGGGGTGTTCGAGCTCGGCCGAGCGGCGGGCCTCGGCGATGAAGCGTTCGGTATAGCCTTCGCGCTCGGCCAGGCGCATCGGTAGGACCTTGATCGCCACATCGCGACCCAGGTTTTCGTCGAAGGCGGCGAAGACGATGCCCATGCCGCCGATGCCGATCCGGCGACGGATGCGGTACTTGCCGATATAATCGGGAATACTGTCGGCGTCGAGCCGTTCTAGGGGCGAGGTCTGGGTGGAGGAGAGCCGAACCACGGGACGGCCGCATTTATGGCAGTAGTCGACGTTTTCGTTGAGGCGGGCGCCGCAGTGGAAGCAGTACATCAAATCTCCCGGCGATGATGGGCTGGCGGTGCGAAACAGTGCATGTTAATTCTAGGTCCTTTCGGGCCCGATGGCAACCTTCGGCTGCCGTGCGCTGCGCGGGACTTTAATTATCCGCGTAGGTTTTTAGCAGCAGGAAGGCCGGGGTGGGTCGGAAGCCCAGCCGCTCCCACCAGCCGACGCTGCCCCGGGTCACCAACACGGAGAGGGAGGGTGCGCCGCGACGACGCAGCTCGAGTTCGACGGCCTCGACCAGGGCGCGGCCTACGCCCCGTCGTTGGTATCCGGGATGGACGCTGAGCAGGTGCAGCAGGGCCCGGGAGCCGTCGTAGACGGCCTTGACGTAGCCGACGACGTGGCCGTCGAGTTCGGCGACGCGGTCGACGGCGGCCTCGCAGGCGGCCACGCGCCTCATCGCCTGTGGCCCTTCGACGGCGGGAAAGGCGTACTGCTCGTTGGCGCGCAGAATGGCGACGACGGCTGCAGCGTCGTCGTCGAACGGTCGAATCAGTGGGTTTTCAGCGGAGGAGGAGTTCACCGAGCTTGACCTCCGGGGTGCAGGAGGGGGGGCGCCGGACGAAGGCGGATTCATCAACGACACCCTCGGCGAGGAAGCGGCCGAGGAGACGGGCGAAGGCCTCCGGTTGCAGGCGTTCGAGATCATCGCAATGGGCGGCGTAGGGCACGACCACCCGCTGACCCGCCGTCAGGTGGGGGTGGAGCTCGGCGGCCCAGGCCGGCGGGGTGGCCGGATCGAGCCCGCCGGAAACCAGCAGGGTCGGGGGTTCGACGGGGCCGTGGCGGCGCCAGTCCTCGTCGATCGTCTCGACTTGCCAGCCGTCGAGCTGGACCGGAGCCCAGTAGAGCAGGGACAGGGGGGAGCCCAGCAGGGCGCCCGGCGGATCGAGCTCGTTCAGGTAATCGCGGTCGGGATCGTAGTCGGCGCTGAGCCCCTTGGCGGCCAGCTCGCCCCAGGCCGGCTGGCGCGGGCGGCGGTAGTGCGACAGCGCCGCCAGTCCGGCCCAGTCGCCGTTTGCGGCGTCGACGAAGGCATCGAGCGCCCGGACGGCGTTCTCGACCCGGAACAGGGCGTGAAAGAGGTTGACCCTCGTCCAGCCGGCGTCGAGGTACAGGCCGTTCCAGTCCAGCGGCAGCCGCTTCAGCACCGCGGTGACGGCTTCGATGAGCTCGGCGCAGCGCGAGCGGGCCCGGGCGTCCGCCGCCCACAGCTCGGCCCAGCGCTGCAGCAGGGCGTCGGTCTCTGCCGGCTCCCAGACGAAGCGTCCCGGGGGGTTGACGCCGTAGAGGACCATCCGCCGGACGTTCTGCGGATAGCGGCGGGCGTAGAGCCAGCCCAGCCGGCTGCCGTAGCTGGCCCCCAGCAGGTTGATGCGCTCGCAGCCCAGCCGCCGGCGCGCCGCCTCGAGGTCGTCGACGACGTCGACGATGGTGTAATCCGCCGGATCATGACCGGCGTCCTCCAGCCGACGCCGGCACCTTCCCCAGCACCGGGCCAGCTCCACCAGGCTCTCCCGCCGCAGGGGCTCCCGAGCGTTAGTAAAGAATTCCTCCACCCCGGGGCAGCGCAGCACCGGCCGCCCCTCGGCGCCCCTGTAGCCGACCATCACCAAGTCGTG
>WJLX01000109.1 GCA_014728225.1 Candidatus Coatesbacteria bacterium
TGGACACTTGACGTGCCGGTCTCTAGTTCTGCTCTTCCCTGCCACATTGCCCCCTTTATTGGTGGCAGGATAACAGACTTGTTCACGCCGAGAAAAGTACCCAACTGCGATACCTGATGTTCATCTTCTGTGATGATCCCTTTATATAATATTGAAATGGATTAACACCATCCAGGTCTTGGATAGTATAATCATTAGTAACAAGGAGTTCTGCATAAACCCCGACGTGGGGTATTACGAGCTGGCCGTCCTTTCGGTCGCCCTCAAGAAAAACTGTTGGAAACAACGTACGTTTGGTAATTTCTTCATCCTAAGGGGTTAGAAGAGAAAAGCGACTCCCAGCTCCAGAGTCAGGTTGAGCCGGGCCTCGCCGCGACGGAACAGGCCCTCGACGACCAGGTCCAGCTCCAGAGCCTGATTGAGGAAGGCGGCGGCGGAAGGAAAGAGGAGCAGGCCGGCCCCCATACGCAGGGCACAGTCGAAGTATTCAAGGGTTGCTTCGTCTTCGCCGTCGATGAGCGACCGCTGTTTCGCGTATCCCAGAGACGTGCCCAACCGGAAGAGGAGGGGCGGGTTCGACAGGCGGTACGTCGTCAGGCCGATCCGGGTGACGAGGCAGTCGTACTCCTCCTCCAGCATCAGGTAGGTGACGTCCAGCGATAAATAGTCCTCCAGGCCGACGTCACAGCCAACACTGAGGTTGTAGGACATCGGCCACGCTGACAGAGCATAGGCCGGACCGAGGCGTCCGCTCAGGAAAACGTCGAAGTCGCCAACGTAAGGCACGGGCGACCGTTCGGGCTCTACGGGTTCCTCCGGTTCGGCAGGCACGTCGGGTTCTGTGGGGACATCGGGTGGTATCGAAGGGTTCTGCGGCAGCTCGGCGAAGCACCCGGCGCAGAAAATCGCCTCGGCCGAGTTGAGGTGGCCGCAGTTGGGGCAAGGGTACATGTCGGCCAGGAGGGTGCCGCAGTTCCAGCAATCCTCGGCGTCGTCGGGATTGCTCGCCCCGCAGGAGGGGCAGATCATGGCGCTCGCGGCGAGGACGGCCGTCAGCAGCAATAACAGGCTACGTTTCATTAGTTGAGTTAGTTGCAGGTACATTACCAGCGTAGCAGATTCGGGGGTGAATTACAGCCTCCTGGTCGGGCTAACAGACACCTCCGCAATCGCCGGCCCTGTAGGGCGGGGGCTCTGTTTCCGCCGTTGTTCTGAGTGAACCGTCATCCAGAACCAGCCCCCCGAGGTATGCGGCTGCAACTAGCGAGGGCGGATCGGCAGGCGGGTATTAGCTGCGATCAGTCGTCGGAGATTGTAGATATAGCTGTGGCCACGTGAAACCTGATCGATAAATTTATTCCAGCGTTTCTTGACAACCTCCTGATTGGTGAAAGAGGCGTTGGCCAGGGTGGTTGCCACTATCTTGTAACTGTCGATGATCCTTTTGCAGACTGTCAGTTTCCTGGCCAGGACCGGTTCCCTGTCCCGTATAGTGTGGATTGTGTCATGATCGAGTTGGGTACTCAGCGCAATGATATAGGTGTTCTCACTCTCAGCGTTATGAAGCACTTCATTGAGGGCCAACTCTGCTTCCTCAAGAGCGTCAAAGGTCGTGTTATAAGCTTGCTCGAGACGGCGTTTTCGTTGTCGACTCTTTTTAATCCGTTCGAAGCCGTAGCCGATCAGTCCACCGATGCAGGTGCTGATCAGGGAGATTATCACTGGATCCATCAGCGCCCTCCTCCCTTGGGTATTAGGTTACCAGTCGATTATCGGGACGCTGTAAATGTGTGTCTACAGACGATGGTCTCCATCCGCTGAGTCGAAGACCCGCCTTGCTATCCCCCGCTTTACCCCTCCAGGCCCGACTGGAATTCTTCCAGTGCTCGAGCAGCCCGAAGACGCGGATCTTGCCACCGCCCCTCCCCCGACCCCGCTTGCCCTTGTGATGGCCGCCGAAGTAGGACTCATCGACTTCTATGTGCTTGTCGAATGTGCCCTTCGAGCTTTTCCAGCTCGGCCCGGCGATCGGCGGCGCTGCGCTCGCGGATTCGCTTGTAGTAACGATAAGACGTCTTGCGGTGGATGCCCAAGTCCTTGGCGACCCGCGCCGCCGGGACGCCGAGCCCGAACAGACGCGCTATCTCACTGAGTTTTTCCGGCGGCGGCTCGTTGCGGCGCCCCTCTGGGGACGATGGTTGAACAGCTTACCGCAACGCTTGCACATATGCCGCCCGTCGGCGCAGCGGTAGTGATAGCGGTAGTTGCCTCCGGGACACCTGACGTGCCGATCCCCTTTTTTATACTTGTTGTGTGGTTTTGGCTCAAATCATCAACTGAGGAGGAACGATGAAAAGGCTACTGATCGCTCTCGTCTCATTGGCGTTTATTGTTTCCGCCGCCACCTTCGAAAGCATTGATGAACTGAAAGATTATGTCTACAGCTACTTTGGTGAAGACGCAACTCTTATATATACTACCACATTTGAAGGAATTCCTATATATCAAGAGCCGACTTATGACTCTAAATCTGTCGGAATGCTTCATCAGTTTGGTATAGCGGAAGCTATTGATTATACAACTAGCAGTTATGCTACTGAAGAATGGTATTACGTCCGCACACTAAGAGGACACGAAGGGTGGGTTAATAATGTACAATTACATCCCAGTGGTGAAGGATATATAACTGTTCTGAAAAATCTAGATGAGGAAGGCTGGGAGATGATAGAAGAGTATGCTATGTCAGGTGGGTATTATACTGATTTGTAGAGCCAGTTGTTCCTGAAGATGCCACAGGGATAGAAACTAAGCTTGTTATTGGTGTGGGCCGACCTGAAGGTCGGCCCCGACTTGTTGGTATTCAACGGTTGTCGACCAACCGCCACAATCACCGGGATGAAAGCCAACGCCATTTCGCGTCGGACCGCTCCAGGGTCCGTTCCACAGGACAGCCGCCCACATTATCATCACGCAACGGTCCTCCATCCCCCGCTTTACCCCTCCAGGCCCGACTGGTATACTTCTAGCGCTTGAGCAGCCCGCTATCGCACAACCCACCAACCGGGAGAATACCCATGCGCACACCCGTCATCGTCGGCGCCGCCCGCACCCCCGTCGGCAAGTTCAACGGCGCCCTGGCCGCCGTCTCCGCTCCCGAGCTGGGAGCCCTGGCCCTCAAGGCCGCCCTGGACCGCGGCGGCGTCGATCCCGCCGCCGTCACCGAAGTCATCATGGGCAACGTCGTCGGCGCCGGCCTCGGCCAGGCCCCGGCCCGCCAGGCGGCCCTCGGAGCGGGCATCCCCCCGAGCAGCGGCGCCCTGACGATCAACAAGGTCTGCGGCTCCGGACTCAAGAGCGTCATGTTGGCCGCCCAGGCCGTCACCCTGGGCGACGAGGACGTCGTGGCCTGCGGCGGGATGGAATCGATGAGCCGGGCGCCCTACGCCCTGTCCAAGATGCGCGCCGGCGCCCGCATGGGCCACCAGAAGGCCCTGGACCTGATGATCCACGACGGCCTGTGGTGCCCCTTCGAGGATCACCACATGGGCAACGCCGGCGAGGTTATCGCCGAGGAATACGGCGTCGGCCGCGAGGAGCAGGACGCCTACGCCGCCCGCAGTCAGCAGAAGGCCCAGGCCGCCATCGAGGCCGGCCGCTTCGCCGACGAGATCGTCCCCGTTGAGATCCCCCAGCGCAAGGGCGACCCCGTCGTCATCGATACCGACGAGCAGCCGCGCTTCGACACCACGGCGCAGAAGCTGGCCAAACTGCGCCCCGCCTTCAAACGCGACGGCACCGTCACCGCCGGTAACGCCCCCAGCGTCAACGACGGCGCCGCCGCCGTCATCGTCACCTACGAAAAACTGGCCAGGAAAAAGGGCTGGCCGATCCTGGCGCGCATCAAGGGCCACGCCACCGGCGGCACCGACCCCCTCCATGTCCTGCTGGCCCCCCTCGAGGCCGTGCCCAAGCTCAACGCCAAGCTCGGCCTCACCAACGACGATTACGGCCTGATCGAACTCAACGAGGCCTTCAGCGTCCAGAGCATCGTCACCATCCGCGAGCTGGGCTGGAACGAGGATCAGGTCAACGTCAACGGCGGCGCCGTGGCCCTCGGCCACCCCATCGGCGCCTCGGGCGCCCGCATCCTGGTCACCCTGCTCTACGAGATGACCCGCCGCGACGATAAACTCGGCCTGGCCGCCCTGTGTCTCGGCGGCGGCAACGCCGTGGCCCTGGCCGTCGAGCGGCCCTGACCGCACCAGACCGCCGACGAGGCGGCACGCTTGTTGCCCGACAACACCCGGCCGCCGAGCCGGGTGTTGTCGGCCTGCAAGAAGCGTGACGCCGGAGCCGCAAAGAAGCGTGAACCGCTAAAGGGGAGAGCATGAAGACCATCCAACGACCGGCCTGGTTCGAACGCATCAAACCCCTCTGGCTCTGGCTGATGCTCGCCGTCGGCCTGGTCGGCTCGGTGCTGGCCGTGTTGCTGCTTCGGGATGCGCTGATCCCGCTGCGCGCCCTGGCGCCCCACGATCCCGTCGAACTGCAGTTCGCCTGGAGCCGCGCGGCGGCGATCGAGATCCTGCGCGGCTACGAGCTGCTCCTGCCCGCTCTGTTCACCTCCCTGGTCATCGACGGCTTCTTCCCCGTTTGCTACGGCCTGCTGCTCCTCGGCGCGGCGACGCTGGTCCGGCGTGGCACACCACCAGGAAGCTGGCGCCGCCTGGGCGGCGCGGCGATGCTGTTTGCCGGACTGGCACCGGTCTGCGACTGGCTGGAGAACGCCTTCACCCTACAGTTGATCACCAACCTCGAGACGGTTCCCGGCTGGGCCGTTTTCGGCCTGACCCTGTTCGCGGAGATAAAATGGCTGTTGCTGCTGGCGGTGGTCGTTTGGCTGTTGGGCGCCGTTATCGTCGTCATTCGCCGGCGCAGGTCGGTTAAGATTATAACTGACAAGGCATAAGGTCTATTCTCGTAGACGAATATAACCCTTGACAAATCAAGGGTGAAGGTTTAGAATCGCGCTTGTGTTAAGACATTTTCGCAATAAACCCAAGCGACAACCCGGGAGGTTCGAGATGGCCGGCATGCCTCTGATCGGCGACAAGTTCCCCGAGATGCAAGTTCAGACCACCCACGGTCCGCGCAAGCTGCCCCACGACATGAAGGGCCGCTGGTGGATCCTTTTCAGCCACCCCGCCGATTTTACCCCCGTCTGCACCACGGAGTTCCACGCTTTCCAGGCCCGCTGGGAGCAGTTCCAGGAGCTGGACTGCGATCTCCTCGGCCTCTCCGTCGACCAGGTCTTCAGCCACATCAAGTGGGTCGAGTGGATCGGCGACAACCTGGACACCGAGATCAAGTTCCCGATCATCGCCGACACCGGCCAGGTGGCCGAGACCCTGGGCCTGATCCACCCCGGCAAGGGCACCAACACCGTGCGCGCCGTCTTCTTCGTCGACCCCCGGGCCACCATCCGCGCCATGCTCTACTACCCCCAGGAGCTGGGCCGCAACATGGACGAGTTCGTCCGGATGGTCAAGGGTTTCCAACTGGCCGACGAGAAGAAGGTCGCCATCCCGGCTGACTGGCCGGAGAACAAGCTGGTCGGCGACCACGTCATCGTCCCGCCGGCCTCGGACCACGAAGCCGCCAAGAAGCGGATGCAGTCCAAAGACCACGAGTGCTACGACTGGTGGTTCTGCCACAAGAAGGCCTGAACTACCGGGTCGAGTTGGATGAAAACGGGGGCGCCCCAGCCTTGGGCGCCCCCGTAGTTATTGGTTCCAGCGGTTCTGTCGGTTCCGTCGGTTGGTGTCGCTGTGGCCTCGCTGTGTCATCTGGCGGTGCTGGTTAAGGGCGCCGCGTGAACCGGTTACTCGGTGAAAACCGCAGCGGCGATTTCGAGGGACAGCCGCGGCATCCGCTGGTGAACGCGCTCCAGCCGCTTGACCTCCTCGGGCTCGAGCTCGGCGAACAACGGCTTGCCGGCCAGGGGCAGGGCGGTGACGCACTGCAGGGACAGGGTCTCGACCTGCTGGACCCGGCCGACGGCGTAGGCCGTGCTGGTCTCGCCGTCGATGACGTGGCCCCCCTTGATCTTGACGTACTCGCCCAGCCCGCGGTCGTGTGACAGCATGGAGTCGGCGCTGAAGGCCCGGGCGGCGTAAACGGAGACCGAATCGCCCTCGAGGAGTCCGCGGACCAGCTCGACCGCTCCGTTGACCATTTCGTCCTCGATCGAGACGCGCCAGCCGAAGGGGTCGTCGAGGAAGTGGTCGGCGCCGTGGTAGCGTGAGAAGCTCTCCCCGCAGATGCTGGTGCGGACGACGACGACGTCGCCCAGCGCGAGCTTGTCCAGCAGGCCGCTGGAACGGCCGATGAGGACGAAGTTTTTCACTCCGGCGCTGTTGAGCACCAGCATCGCCTGGCCGACACGACAGGCGCCGTTATGGGTCAGGATGACGCTGAGCCGCTGACCGTGGAAGCTGCCGGTGGCGCCGTTGAACCAGCCCTGGAAATCCTCGGGGGCTTCGTCCCAGTGTTTGGCGAAGGCCTCGGGGGGCCAGTGTGTGGTCAGCACGACGGTCGAGGCCAGGTCCTCGGGCCGGCAACCAAAGTGGGTCTGGACCAGGCGGCGCGGTTCCAGTTCGAGCATCGGAAACTCCCACGGCGGAGTTCGAGTCACGCGACGATTTTACAGGTTGGGGCCTGTTCTGGCAAGGTTTCTCAGGCCGATCCCCGGCGCCGGAAACCATAACCCAGCACCTCGTGGACGTCGGTGATCACCACGAAGGCCCGTGGATCGGCGGCCTTGATCAAGCTCTTGAGCCGCCCGACCTCGCGCATGCCGACAACGCAGTAGAGCAGCGACTTTTCCTCGTTGGAGTACATCCCGCGGGCGGGCAGCCGGGTGGCCCCGCGGTTGAGCCCGGCCATGATCTGGTAGTAGACGATGTCGGGCAGCTCGGTGACGATCAGGGCGGCCCGGGCGTAGCCGAAGCCCTCGAGGATCAGATCGATGACCTTGATCGAGATCCACAACGCGCCGAAGCCGTAAAGCACCAGGTCGATACTCTGGAAGACGGCTCCGGCGAAGGCGATGATCGCGGCGTCGAAGAACAGGAAGCTGACCCCGGTGGAGAAGCCGGTGTAGCGGGCCAGGATGCGGGCCGGGATGTCGGTGCCCCCCGTCGAGCCGCCGCCACGGAACACCAACCCCAGACCCAGGCCCAACAGCACCGCGCCGTAGATACCGGCCATGATCTTGTCCTCGGTCAGGACGCCGATCTGGATCACCAGGTCGAACAGGTCGGTCATCACCGAGTAGAGCACCATGCCGACGACGGTCTTGACGCCGAAGCCGCCGCCGAGGAAGCGGATCCCCAGCAGGAACAAGGGAATGTTGATGGCCAGCATCGTCATCCCCACGGGCAGCTCAAAGATATGGTGCAGGGCGATGGCCAGTCCGCCGACGCCGCCCGGGGCGATCTTGTAGGGCACCAGAAAGGCCACCAGGCCGAAGCTGCCGATGGCGCAGCCCGCGACGATCAGGGCGTACTCGCGCAGCAGGCTGCGCCAGTCCAGCTTGCCCAAACTGCGCAACAGGGGCTTGAAACCACGGACGCGACTCACGATCCCTCCCTCGACGGGCCGGCGGACGGCGCTTGCGCGACTGAAAAGGCGGGGTGACGGTGGGGGGCGGCGAAAAAAAGCGTCCCCCAGATCAAAGAGAACGCGGCTCCGGCGCAGTGTAGTAAAGGGTAAGTCGGATTTCAACCCTTGTCGTCGACGGTGGCCAGCAGCCCTTCGACGGTGCCCGGGGTCAGCTCGGCCGGGACCCGCAGCCGGCGGACGCCGACTTCGGCGGTCAACTCGGCCAGGATGTCGAGGACGAGCTGGGCAAACCAGGGCTGGTTACCGTAGACGGCCACCGTGGGCAGAAGGGCCGCGGCGGCGGCGCCGAAATCCAACTGGTCGCCGAGGGTCGCCGGCCCCTTCTCCAGGGCCAGCACCCCGTGCAGGGGGGCGGTGAAGGTGTCGGTTTCGACGGAACCCAGGTCACCGCAGAAGGGGGTGTAGAGCAATCGCCAGCCGTCGTCGTCCCGACGGACGGCGGGCAGCTCGTCGCTGAGCACCCGCCAGCCCTGCCCGAGCAGGTTGCGCGACAGGGTGCTCTTGCCCGCCCCGGAGACGCCGGGACAGAGGTAACCGCGACCCTCCGGCGAGACCAGACCGGCGGCGTGAAACAACAGGCCCCGGGGCGGCAGCAGCAGCATCGCCGTCCAGGGGCGCAGCACCCAGCTGATGCCGGCGGCGTGGTACATACGCAGCAGCACCCGGGCTCCCTCCGAAGTTGGGTCGAGATCGAAGGCTCGGCCGCGGATCCGGCGAACACCATCGATGACCGGATAGGTCAATTCGCCCAGGTCCGCTTCCTCCACGTCCTCCCGGGGTCCGACGGCGAACTCGAGCCGCCAGTCAGCCGGGGTTTCGCCTGGAAGAGAGGTTTGGTACCTGCGGTAGTGCTCCAGCTCGTCGGGGAGGTCCAGCCGCAGGACGCCGTCGAGGTGATGCAGCAGGAAGGGTTCAGTCATGGTTGACCTCGATGCCGGCCCGGCGCAGCAGGACGGCGGTTTCGACCAGCGGCAGACCGATGACGTTGGAGAGGGAGCCCGAGACATACTCGACGAGCCAGGAGTCCCGGGGTTCGAAGCGCCCCCGCCGATCGGCGTCGTTAATCCGATGCGGGTCGGGGAAGGCGCCCGCGGCGTCCTGGACGGCGTAGGCTCCGGCTTTATCCAGGGGCGAGCCCCCGGCGACGTAATCGGCGATCCGCCCGGCGCTCAAGGAACGCAAACGGACGGTGCTGTCGACGCGGGCCGTCCAGCGTCCGGCGCCGGCCACGCCGACGGCGACGCCGCTGGTGACGATATGCTCCCGGCCCTGAAGGGCGGCGAGCATCGCCCGGGCCGTCTCAGAGTCCAGTGGTTTGCCCAGCACGCAGCCGTCGAGCCGGACGATAGTGTCGGCGGCCAGGATAACAGTGCCGACGGGATGCCGCTCCAGGGACCATTCCAGCTTGCGTTCGGCCAGGGCGACGGCCTGACCTGGGTTGTCGTCGGGCCAGCTTTCGTCTACCGTCGTCGGCCGCACCAGGGGCTCGATCCCCAGGCCCGCCAGCAACAGCCGGCGGCGCGGGCTGGCGCTGGCCAGCACCAGCTCGGCACCGCTCGCGACAGACACTAGCCGCCCTCCCCGGCCGGCCGCTCCAGCTCATCGGCCAGCTCGGCGAACAGAGCCGCCTCGGCCAGCAGGCGCCGGGAGCCCGCGTTGTCAGGATAGGCTTCGGCGGTCAAACTGTAGGTTCGCGAGAGGTGGCGACAGAGCCGGGCCACCACGGCGGGGGGCAGGTTCTCGACGGCTTCACCGCTCTCGAGGCAGCGTCGGACGCCGGCCTCGAAGTTATCGCTGAACACGGACCAGGGGACGGTCTCATAAAAATCATCCGCCGCCAGCTCCGGCGGGACCTTGATGAGCTGCCGCAGCTCGCGCCGGTGGAGGAGCAGCTCCAGCTCCAGGGCCGTCAGATTGTTGAGCAGCTCGAGCCCCGCCCCCGGTGGGCCGAAACCCGCCTCGCCCGGCAGGGGGTCCGGGACGCTTTCCAGCTGCGGCGCCAAGGTGTACAAGTCGACCGTATCGTTGGAAAAGGCCTTCAGCAGAGCTTCCAGCTCCGCCTTATCGTCGGCGGCCAGCCGATCGAGGAGCTCCAGCCGCACCGCGGGATCCCCGCTCTGCAGCAGCCAGGCCGTGCGTTGATCGTCGGCCAGCAGGCGGTCCAGATCGGCTCCGCTGTCCGGCAGCTTCCGCAGCACCCGGTAGGCCAGGTCCACCTCCCGGGGGCCGCCAATCAGACCGCTCTCGACGACGCCCTCCCGGGCCGCGTTACCCGCGGCCTCGAGGACCTCGACACCGGCGGCCAGCAGCTCGACGTTGTTGGGGCGGCGCTGCATCAGCTCCAGCACCGGGCCGACGGCGGCTTCGCCCTGACTACGCAGCTCCTCGACGACGCGGCGCCGCACAGCCTCGTCTGTGTCCTGCAGCCCCAGGACCAGGATCTCGACGATGCCGCGCTCGGAGAGCTCCCGGGCCGCCTCGAGACGCTGATTGCGGGAACCGTAGAGCAGCTCGGCCTCCAACTCCTCGACGTCGGCGCCGCAGCCGGCGTACAACAGAAACACCGCGACTGAGAAAACGGGGATGATCCAGTACTGTCGTTTATCCTTCATGGCCCTTTGGGTTCGTAGTGGCGGGGCGTTTCCAACCGGCGATGCCGAGGCGGGTGACCGTTGAAGCCCCGTTAGCTCGCCCGGAGTCGGGGCGCGGCCCGCCGCCGGAACTGGCACGGTTTTTGCATCTCGGCGCCCCTCGGCGCGGCGGCGAGGGTCCGCCTCCGCAAAAACCGTGCCAGTTCCGGCGGGCCGTGCTGCGCGGTGTTGCAGGGACGAGTGTTCAACGGTCGCCCGCCGCGGGTTATCAGCCCGCGGCGGCGTGGTGATCGGCCGCGGGGGATTCGAGTTCGGGATTGAGCGGGCGGCGGCGGGACCAGAGGTGCAACAGCAGGGCCAGGGGGGCGTAAAGGACGAGGGTGCGCACCCCCCACATGAAGCCCATCGTCAGTCCGCCTTCGAGGGGCATCCAGGCCAGGGAGACCGCCGAGACCACGGCGCCGAGGAGGGCGCCCGCCGGTGGGGTGATCCAGCTCAGGCCCCAGGCCGTCGCCGCCGCCAGCAAGCACCAACCGACGATAGCGGCCTCGGCCCCTTCGAAGACCAGGCGGGAGAGGGGCAGCCAAGCGGCCAGCCAGCCGGGGAAGAGCTGGGCCAGCAGAAAGAGGATCAGCCCGGAGAAGACGGCGCCGATCAGGGTGGCGCCGAGGTGGCCGCGCGGCCGGTTGCTTTCCCGCCGGCGCAACAGGGCGAAGACGGTCAGGGCGCTGAGGTTGCGCAGGGCGCCGTGCAGGAGCTCGGCCAGGGCGCCGGGAAAGTCGAAGCGGTGGGTGAAAAGGAAGAACAGGGCGGGGACGAGACCCAGGGCCAGGGCCCAGCGGTAGAGGTCACGGACCGGGGCGTGTTCGCGGGTCTGGGGAGGGGTGTCGGCCATCGGAGCGTCTCTAGTCGTCGGCCGCGACCGCCGCGGGCTCGGTCGGTCGGTGTCGCCACCAGACGGCGAAGACGGCGGGGAGGTAGCTGACCAGGACGGTCAGACCCTGCTCCCAGACGTCGGCGGCGTAGCGGTACTCGACCGGGGTGGTGTAGTAGAAGAAGGCGGTCACCGCGCCGACGGCCACCAGGAACAGGCCCCAGAAGCCGACGGCCTTGCCTTTTGAGATGTCCCAGCCCACGCCGACGAGAATACCGACCATGGCGCCCAGGATCAGCATGTTGATCAGCAGGCGGCCGTTGAAGTCGATCAGGCCCCAGGGCAGGCCGTAGAGCCATCCGACGAGGTATCCGGCTCCGTTGCCCGCCGCCAGACAGACGCCCATCGTCGAGGGCAGCTTCTTCAGCCGAACCAGGATCGGCGGGAAGAGCAGTTGGGCGACGAAATAGAAGGCGGCGAAGCTGAGGTAATCGCCGAGCTGGGCGACGAAGGGTCCGGGGGAGTGGCCGTAGAGGTGGTCGGTGAGCCAGGTGGCGCCGAGGGCGACGAGGGCGGCGCCGGCGGCCCAGGCCAGGTAGGCGGGCCACTGGCGGATCAGCTTGACGGGCTGTTCACTTTTCGCGGTCATCGGCTCGCTTCAGGAGAGGGCGGCGCAGCCCAGGGCCACGGCGATGGAGAGGAACTTGGTCTGCGGGCTGTCGGCCCGGCTGGGCAGGATCACCGGTGCCGCGGCCCCGACGACCACGGCCCCGGCCCGGGCGCCGACGAAGTAGGTGAAGGCCTTGTACAGGACGTTGGCGGCCTCGATGTCGGGACAGAGCAGGATATCGGCGTCGCCGGCGACCTCGCTGTCGATGCCCTTGATGCGGGCGGATTCGGCGGAAACGGCGTTGTCGAAGGCCAGGGGTCCGTCGACGACGCAGTCCCCCAATTGGCCCCGGCGGCTCATCACGGCCAGGGCGGCGGCGTCGCCGGTGCAGGGCATGGCCGGCAGGTTGACCTTCTCGACGGCGGCCAGGGCGGCCACCTTGGGGCGTTCGCAGCCCAGGGCGGCGGCCAGGCCGACGGCGTTGTTGACGATATCCACCTTGGCGGTCAGATCGGGACGGATGTTCAGCGCGGCGTCGGTGAGGTAGAGCAGTTGGTGGTAGGCCGGGATCTCGGCCACCATCACGTGGGACAGCAGGCGGCCGGTGCGCAGTCCGTGGGCCTCGTCGAGGACGGCGCGCAGGAAGACCTTGGTCGAGCAGCCGCCCTTCATCACCGCTTCGGCTTCACCCGCGCCGACGGCGGCGGCGGCGCGGGCGGCGGCTTCGGCGCCCCGGGCCTCGATCAGCTCGAAGGATGACAGGTCGACCCCGGCCTCCTCGGCCAGGCGTTGGGTCTCTTCGAGCTCACCGAAGAGGACGGCCTCGGCGATGCTCTCCTCGTGGGCCCGGGCCACCGCCTGGAGGGTGACCGTATTCTCCGAGCCCGCCACGGCCAGGCGGCGCGAAGGCTCTTCCTTGACCCGCTCGACCAGTTGATCCAGGTTTTCGAAACGCATTGAACCGCTCCTTCACCGCGGTGTTCGAGGTACTTCTTATCGTTAAGACTGATTCTAGTCCCGCTCGCCGGGGATATAGGAGTGGGACAGGGAGGCGATGGCCTCGATCCGGCGGCGGGCGAGGCGTTCGGCGGCCTCGATGGTCGAGATTCCCTCGGCCTCGGAGAGCTCGAAGACGTTGTTCAGGCGTTCGCCGATGCGGCGGTTCATGGCGAAGACCCAATCCTCGGGCCGTCTCTCCAGCTCGCCGACCACGCTGATCAACCCGCCGGAGTTGACGATGAAGTCCGGGGCGTAGAGGATGTCGCGCTCGGCCAGTTGGTCGTCATCGGTGAAGCCCGGAGCGACCTGGGCGTTGGCGGCGCCGCAGACGATGCGACCGGCCAGCTTCTCGAGGTAGGGGGCGTCGATGAAGCCGCCGCGACCGCAGGGGCAGAAGACGTCGACGTCGGTCGCGATCAGCTCCTCGGCATCCAGGGGGGTCAAGCCGGGGTTGGTCTCGACGATTCGCCGTTGGCGGGCCTCGTTGTGGTCGTGGATGAAGACCTCGCCGCCGGCCTCGCTCAGGGCGGCGGCCAGCAGGGAGCCCACGGCGCCGACGCCCTGGACGGCGAAGCGGCGGCCGGCCAGGCCCGTCGTATGACCGCGGCGCTCCAGGCAGACCTCGATGGCCGCCAGCACACCGTCGGCGGTGACGGCGCTGGGATCGTAGCTGCCGGCGAACAGGCTGCGCCCGGCGACGTAATCCGTCTCCGTGGCCACGTAACCCAGGTCCAGGGCGGTGAGTCCGACGTCGGGGGCGCCGATCAGCCGACCGCCCAGGGTCTGGATGAAGCGCCCCAGGGCGCGGAAGGCGGCTTCGCGACGCTCCGCCGCCGGCTGGTCCAACAGTACCACCTGACCACCGCCGTAATTGACCTCGGCGGCGGCGGCCTTATGGGTCAATTGCTCGCTGAGGACGAGGGCGTCGGTCAGCGCCTCGTCCTCGTCGCTGTAATCCCGGGCGCGGATGCCGGCGATGGCCGGGCCCAGGGTTGTCTGATGAACGCAGCAGATGGCCCGCAGACCCACGCCCGGGTTGCTGCAGAAGGCCACCTGCTCGTGATCCGCCGTCTCCAGACTGCGGAAGATCTCCATAAAATGTCTCCCCTGGCTAAACGTTCGCCGTCGGCGGAACCGTCGTCCGTCGACGGCCGCCCGCCGGTCGATTATCGCACGAGAGCGCCGTCGGGCTCAAGCCCGGCCGCGGCGGCGGTGCCTCCGGCCGTTGAAAAACAGCCCCGGGCGCCCCGCGGCTCAACCGCCGCCCGCGGCCGCCGGAACCGGCACAGTTTTTGCATCTCGGCGCCCGTTGGCGCGGCGGCAACGCTGCGCCTCCGCAAAAACTGTGCCGGTTCCGGCGGCGGTTATCCGGGAGGTCGGCGGGTGTTCCCGGGGGTTGTTTTTCAACGGCCGGTCGGCGCCGGTTTGTCAGGCTTGCTTGTGGCGCCAGCGGTACCAGCCCAGCAGGAAGGGGCTGGCGATGAAGATCGAGGAGTAGGTGCCGACGAGGACGCCGATGGTCAGGGCGAGGGCGAAGTCGTGGATCACGCTGCCGCCGAAGAGAACCAGCACCAGGGTGACGATCAGGGTGGTTCCCGAGGTCAGTACGGTGCGGGAGAGGGTTTCGTTGATGGCGGTGTTGATGATTTCGCGCAGACCGCGGCGTCGCAGCAGCTTGCGGTCCTCGCGCACCCGGTCGAAGACGACGATGGTGTCGTTGAGGGAGTAGCCGACGAGGGTCAGCAGTGCGGCGATGAAGGTCAGGTCGATCTCCTTGCCCAGCAGGACGAAGATCGCCAGGGTGAGCAGGATGTCGTGGGCCAGGGCGACGATGGCGCCGAGGGCGAAGGAGAACTCGAAGCGCAGGGAGATGTAGGCCAGGATCAGTACCAGGGCGACGATGATCGAGGTCAGGGCCGCCGAGCCCAGCTCCTCGCCGACCTTGGGTCCGATGACGTTGGTGCTCTGAACCTGGAAGGCGCCGACGTAGGCGCGTTCCTCGAGGGTATCCAGCTCCGCGGCGCTCAGGCCGGCCTGGCGGGCCAGCTCGAGGGCCTCGTCCATCGAGTCCAGCAGGCGCATGGTGTCGACGCTGGAGCCGAGGTTGCGGGCCTCGGTCAGGGCAGCGGCGTAGGCCTCGAGGCTGGAGGGGGCTTGCTCGTCCGCGGTGGTCTCGTCGAGCCCGCCGAGCTCGGCGGCGGTTTCCGCAGCGGCCGCGGCGGCGGGCTGGGCCGCAGACGCTTCATCCTCGTCGTCGACACCGAAGACGCGCTCCAGCTCGCGGACATAGTCGGCCTCGCCGACGGGGTCGTTGAGGTTGAAGCGGTTCTCGGCGTAGTTTTCCGAGGGTCGCAGCTCCCTGAGGGTGCTGATGATGCTTTGGTTGGTGGCCGTTTCGATCAGGGTTTCGATGTCCGAGGCCAGCTCGTCGGCGTCGGCCTGGTTGATGACCAGGCGCTGGTCGTCGCCGGCGGTCACCTGGAGCAGGCTCTTTTCCAGGCTGAAGCGCTCGGGGAAGTAGGGCAGCAGGGCCCGGGGGATGGCTTCGATCTCCTCGAGCTGCTCCCAGTCCTTGATCGGCCCGACGTCTTCGCGGTAGGCGACGATCGCGGCGGCCAAGCGCTCGGCGGAGCCCTCGCTCTTGTTGCGGATGATGATCTCGTCGTCGGCGGCGCCGATGGTGTAGACGTCCATCCCCAGTTGTTCGCGGATCATCGACAGGTCATCGAGGTCGACGGGTTCGTCGAACTTGACCTGAACGCGCACACCGCCGGTGAAGTCGATGCCCAGGTTGAAGCCGCCGGCGATGAAGAAGCTCACCAGCCCGGCCAGGATCACCAGCCCGGAGATGACGAAGGCGATGTGGCGCCGCTTGATGAAGTCGTACTTGGTATCGGTGAAGATCTGCAAGGCTTACCCCCCGCGTCGCGACGCGGCGTTAGATGGAGAGCTTGTCGGTCTTGATCCGGCGGGCCCGCGCGTCGAAGATGGCGCGGGTGAACACCAGGGCCGTGAACATCGAGCTGAGGATACCGATGGCCAGCGTGACCGCGAAGCCGCGAATCGGTCCGGTCCCCAACAGGTAGAGCACCCCGGCGGTCAACAGGGTGGTGACGTTGGCGTCGAGGATGGTGATGAAGGCCTTGTTGTAGCCGGCGTTGATAGCAGTGGGCACGTTCTTGCCGGCTCGACGCTCCTCGCGGATGCGTTCGAAGATCAGCACGTTGGCGTCGACGGCCATGCCGATGGTCAGGATGATCCCGGCGATGCCCGGCAGGGTCAGGGTGGCGCCGAGGACGGCCAGGGCGGCCACGATGATGACCATGTTGAACAACAGGGCCAGGTCGGCGATCAGGCCGGAGAACTTGTACCAGACCATCATGAAGGCCAGCACGACGGCCAGGCCGATCAGGGCGGCGGTGACGCCGTACTTGATCGAATCCGAGCCCAGGCTGGGGCCGATGGTGTCTTCCTGGATGATCTTCAGCGGTACGGGCAGGGCGCCGGCGCGGAGCTTGATCGCCAGATCGCTGGCCTCCTGGCTGGTGAAGGAGCCGGTGATCTGGCCCCGGCCGCGGATCTCCTCGCGGATGTAGGGGCTGCTGATCACCCGGTCGTCGAGGGCGATGGCCAGGTAGCCGCCGACGTTGGCGGCGGTGATCTCGCCGAAGTCCTCGGAGCCCGAGTAGTTGAAGCGGAAGGAGACCGCCGCCCCGCCGTACTGGTCGCGGTCCAGGAAGGCGTTGGTCAGGTCCTCGCCCTTGACGACACGGGAGTAGTCGAGGAGGTAGAGGCGGTAGAACTCGTCGACGGGCTCGCCGTAGGCCGCCTGCAGATCCTCGGCCACGTCGTAGACCCAATCCTGGGCCGCGCCGCCGACGGCGAAGGGCTCGGAAAGCAGCAGGCGGGCGTTGTTGGGCACCCGGCGCAGCACGTCGGGGTCCTCGAGCATCGCGTCGACACGGGCGTACTCCTGGGCCGGCAGGTAGGCCCGGCCGCCGATGGTGTAGATACCGCGCTCGGTCAGCAGCGGCCGATAGGCGGGCAGCTCGGCTATCTGCGTCAGGACACCGGGCAGTTGGGCGTCGGCGGTCAGGGCGAACTCGAGGACCGCCCGCTCGCCGATCAGGGCCTTGGCGCGTTCGGCGTCGCGGATGCCGGGCAGCATGACCGAGATGCCGTTGGCGCCGACCTTCTCGACCACGGGTTCGCGCACACCGAACTCGTCGACGCGGCGACGGATGATCTCCAGGGCGCGGTCGACGGCGTCGGCTTGCTCGTCCTCGTCGAGTTTGCTCATGTCGGCTTCCATGCGCAACACCATGCCGCCCTCGAGGTCCAGCCCCAGCTTGACCTGATCCCGGGGCAGCCACTGACGCACGCCCTCGGGCAGCTCGTCGAGCAGCCCGGTGGTGGGCAGGGCGAAGAGAACCGCGGCGATGAGCACCAGGATGCTTATCAGACCGTAGTACCGCCGCTTACGGGCCATCGAAACTCCTTGTAAAACCGGTTCGGTGGGTAAAGGGCAACGCCGCTAGTCGCTGCGGCGCAGGTTCAGTAATCGTAAAGTGTCCGGCAGCGGTTGTTCGAAGACCGCCGCCAGGGATTCCAGCAGGCTTTCTTCCAGACCGGTGAGGACCACTCTGCCGTCGCCGATCGGTTCGCGTACCACGGGGGCGGTGATGACGAGGTCACCGCTGACGACGGCCAGGGGTTTGGCGTGGTTGGCCGCCGTCAGCTCGGCCAGGTTCGCCGTTCCCGCCTCGTCGAAGGTCATCCGCAGTTCGGGGTGGCCGAAGTCGTTCTCGCCCACTTCGACGCTCAAGCCAGCCAGGGTCAAGGCCGCTGCTTCGTCGAGGAGATAGAAGTAATCGCGGCCGTCGGTATCGGGCCGCAGGGCCCAGGCCGTATCAGCTCCCGGGGCGACGTCCCCGCGGCCGCCCCCGTGAACGACCACGCGGTAACCGTCGAAGCCCAGCTCCACCCCGGCGGGGGTTTCGAAGTCCCAGAGCACGCCGGCGGGATCGATGACGGGAACCAAACGCGCCGGGCCGGTGGACAGGAGCAGGGCCAGGTCCGCCTCGGCGGCGGGCCAGTCGAGTTCCAGTTCGAGGGTTCCCAGCGCCAGGCCGGCATCACACAGGTCGCCGCCGCTGTACTCGAGTTGCAAGTCGCTGATCGACTGTTCGTTCAGCGAGCCGCCGTGAGCGGCCAGGCGCTCGCCGACCAGGACGGTCAGCTCCAGGTAATCGCCCAGTGCGGCGCCGGGCAAGCTTTCGTAAGTCGCCAGGTAGGTCGCGGCCGCGCTCGGCGTCAGCGCCGACAGCACCAAGATGACGATCAGTCGCCGTTGGCCCGCGCTCACGTCTCGACCCCCAGCTCCAGGCAGGCCAGGGCCTCGAGCTGCGGACCGCTGGTCATGCCGGCTTGCAACAGGCTGTGGCCCCGGGCGGCGATCATCACCGCGTTGTCCGTGCAGAGCGCCGGTGGTGCGAAAAACACCTGTACGCCCTCCTCGTCGGCGCGATGGTCAAGGTAGGCGCGCAGGCCCCGGTTGGCCGCCACGCCGCCGCCGAGGATCAGCTTGTCGAGCCTCGTCGCGGCGCAGGCGCGCAGGGCCTTCTCACCCAGGGTCTCGACGACGGACCGCTGGAACCCCCGGGCCACCGAACGGCGTCGGTCCTCGTCGAGTTCACCCGCTTCGTCCAATTCTGCAATCCGCCGGGCCGCCGCCGTCTTGAGTCCGGCGAAGCTGAAGTCCAACCCGGCGGGCAACGGCCGCGGAAAGTCCTCGGCTGCCGCGCGCGGACCATCCTCGGCCCCTTCCCGGGCCAGGGCGTCCATCCGCGGTCCCGCCGGATAGGGGATGCCCAGCAGGCGGCCGACCTTGTCGTAGGCCTCGCCGACGGCGTCGTCGACGGTCTCGCCCAGGAGCTCGAAGACCAGCAGGCCCGGATGCCCGCCGTCCTCGTCCACCCGGTACAGGGCCGTGTGGCCGCCGGAGACCAACAGGCCGACGAAGGGCGGCGTCGGGGCCGCCGGGTCCAGCAGCGGCGCCTGCAGGTGGGCGGCCAGATGGTTGACACCGACGAAGGGTACCCCCAGCCCGGCGGCCAGGGCCTTGCCGAAATTCAACCCCACCAGCAGGGCGCCGGTCAGCCCGGGGCCGTAGGTGGCGGCGACGGCGTCCAGCTCATCGTAGCCGACACCGGAGCGTTCGAGGGTTTCACGAACAACCGGCAGCAGCTTGCTGATGTGGCGCCGACTCGCCAGCTCGGGCACCACACCGCCGTAGGCGGCGAAGAACTCGGCTTCCGAGGAGACCACGGAGCCCAGCACCTCGCGACCGTCGGCCAGCACCGCCGCGGCCGTCTCGTCACAGGAGGTTTCCAGTCCGAGGACGAGCAGACCTGCCTCCCGGGAAAGCCGGAAAGAGCGGATTGTATTCAGGCGAGCGATTGTAGCACAGCGCCGCCCGCCGGGCAAGAATGGCGATGCCGGTCACGCGGCGTTCAACCGAAGCCGCAGGCCCGGACCTGCGAAAAACAGCCCGCCGGACTCGACGACGGTTCGCGATCCCCGGCGCCGCCGGAACTGGCACGGTTTTTGCGGAGGCGCACCGTTGCCGCCGCTCCAACGGTCGCCGAGATGCAAAAACCGTGCCAGTTCCGGCTCGGGGGCTGGCCGGCCGGCTGTTTTTCGTAGGTTCGGGCGGCGTCATTTTATCGGTGCCGCAACGGCTGTGGCCCCTACTCATCGCGCCAGAGGTGATCCCGGGTTATTGGAACGATCTCCGGCCAACCGTCTACGTAATCCAGCTCGGCAATCCCGAGTTGCGGGACCCCCAAGTTCTCTCCGTCGTAATTGTGGAAACTCAACAGGTAGCGGGAGCCGTCATCGTGGATCCCGGCGTGACCGGGTCCGTGGTAGCGCCTGTCGCCGAGGGTTTCGCCGTGGCAATCGATGAGCAGGCTGCCGCGGCCTTCCAGTAAGCCGATGCAGGCGCGGTCCTCGGCGGACATATTGGCAACGGTGTAGTAGATGCGGCGCGGCCCGGCGAAGGTCGGCGCCCAGCAGGCCCCGTCGTTTTCCGGGACCCTCTCGGCGAACCAGGCTGGTTTGTCGGCCAGCAGACAGAGCCCCGGCCGCCAACCGAAGCTTCCCGGTGACAGAAACCATAACTCCAGCCCACAGCGATAGGCCGGACTTTGCTCCTTGCCCGTAACCGCCAGCATCAGCCAGCCGTCCAGCTCGACGATCCGGCTGGGATCGTGGATGTGCCAACCGTCATCGGCAATGGGATGGCCTTGATCCATCTCATCATAGATCTCGAGGAGATCGGCATCGCCGAAGGCGACACCGGCCAGGGCCAGAGCCAACAGCGCTGGTGAGCGGATAAGCAAACGGAGGCTCCAGCGTCAATCCTGCCGGATGGCGCTGTTCGTCGGGACAATCAAGGGGCAAGGCTCCCCGGGAACCAGGCTGCGAGTTTGAACCTGTCCGCCGCTCGGGTCCGTTCAGGTGCGGTTGACCCGCCAGATCAGCACCAGGCCGACGGCGGCGAAGAGGATGTTGGGCAGGTAGGCCGCCCAGAAGGGGGTGATGACCCCGGACTGCCCCAGGGCCCGGCCCATGGCGATGAAGCCCCAGAGGACGAAGCCCAACAGCACGGCCACGCCGAAGCCCAGGGCGGTTCCGGAGCGGGCGGTGCGGATGGCCAGCGGCGCGCCGAGGAGCACCACCACCAGGTTGGCCAGGGCGACGCTGATCTTGAGCTCCAGCTCGACGCGCTCCTCGTTGGTTTCCTTGCCGGCGCGTTCCAGGCGCTGGATGTGCTCGTAGAGCTCCTGGTAGGTCATGTCCTCGGGTGTTTTGGCCAGGATGCCGAACTCCGTCGGACTTTCGACGATGGGCACGGTCATCTCGTCGATCTGATCGAGGGCGGTTTCGAGGCCGTCGGGGCCGAAGGTGCGTACCTCGCAGTCGAAGAAGTGCCATTCGTCGTCGATGTACTCGGCGGCGACGGCGTCGATGCGCTGTTCCACCGAGGCCTCGTCGGTGTCGTCGTCGGAGAAGACGAGGAGGGACGGCCGGCTCATCTTGCCGTTGTAGGCGTCGAGGACTCCGGCGTAGAGCAGGTTGCCGTTCTGCAGGTTGGCCGAGTAATCGTTGGTCTTCATCCGGGCCTCTTTATCCTTGTGATCGAAGACCCATTTCTGGATGTTGACCATCTCCTCGTTGGCCGGTGGGACGACGACCTCGCCCCAGACCCAGACCAGGGCGGCGATCAGCGCCCCCATCACGATCAGCGGGGCGAAGACCCGCAGCAGGGAGATGCCCCCGGCCTTCATCGCCGTGATCTCCGAGCCCTTGGAGAGCACGCTGATGCAGAACAGGACCCCCAGCAGCACGGCGATGGGGTTGATCCACTTGATGACGAAGGGCACCATCAGCAGGTAGTACTCGGCGATGATCCCCACGTCGGTCCCGCGGGCCATGAAGCGGCTGACGCTCTCGATGAAGTTCACCACCAGATAGATGACGATGAACGCCAGCAGCGCATAGAGGTAGTAGCGCAGGAACTGGCCGACGACGTAGCGGTCTAGTTTTCGTCCGAGCATCGGGACCCTTGATGGTTAGGCGGCCCTAGGATACCTGTTCGCCGCCCCGGGGGCAAGCCCGCCCTCGGCGAGTCCCACCCTTGACCGCGGCGGCCCGCCGGGGGTATAGTTGGTACGTTCGTCAAGGCAGACAAGCACGTCAACCGGGAGGCTGCGATGGCCGTCCATCAGGGACAGCTCGTCGGCGAGGGGAAGAGTATCGGCATCGTCGTCAGCCGCTTCAACGAGTTCATCACCTCGAAGCTCCTCGGCGGGGCCCTGGACGCCCTGACCCGGCACCGGGTGGCCGCGGGCGACATCGACGTCTACTGGGTCCCCGGCTCCTGGGAGATCCCCGCCACGGCCAAGCGCCTGGCACCGAAGTACGACGCCGTCATCTGCCTCGGCGCGGTCATCCGCGGCGGCACCCCCCACTTCGACTACGTCGCCGCCGAGGTCGCCAAGGGCGTGGCCGCCGTCGGCCTGGAGAGCGACAAGCCCGTCGTCTTCGGCGTGCTGACCACGGACACCATCGAGCAGGCCATCGAGCGCGCCGGGACCAAGTCCGGTAACCGCGGCGCCGACGCCGCCCTGACCGCCCTCGAGCTGATCGACCTCTACGCGAATATCGGCTAGTCAGCCACGCCATTAACCGAGCAAATAACGGGGCCGCCGGGTCCCGTTGTTTTGAGCGGCCCGCCGAGGATCGTCGTCGGGCTGGATACGACATCGCCCGATAAACGGCGGGGGCAGAGTCCCCACCTTACGGGGCGGTGATTACGGCGGTGTCTGTTATCCTGACCAGGAGGCTGTAATCCACCCCGTATCTGCTACGCTTGTAATGTACCCTCAACCAACTCAACTAATGAAACGTAGCCCGCTAATACTCTTAGGGATCGTATACCGTGTTCGGACCGATACATGTATGTAACATGCTGTTAACATACGGGATGGGCTGTGATATTCTGCCACGAAAAGGCGATCAACAAGAGGCAGAAAACCGAGCAACCGACCGGCCCAGTTGTTGCCCAA
>WJLX01000110.1 GCA_014728225.1 Candidatus Coatesbacteria bacterium
GTTTTTGCATCTTGGCGACCGTTACGGACGACGATAACGGTCCGCCTCCGCAAAAACCGTGCCAGTTCCGGCGCGGCTCTTCAGCAGCGGGTCGGTCGCGCAGGGTCTTCGGGAAAAAGGGCTCCCGGCCGCGGATTAGCTGTGGGGCGAGGTGGGGGGTTCTAAGGGGTAGGTTGTTTCAGCGGGCGGGGCGTCACGGTTCACTCTGCTCCGCGCAGGGGGCTGACGATCAGGGTCGCTCCCTGGACGTCGGTGACGCGGACGGCCAGTCCACGGGGGATCGGTTGCGGTGAGCGGGCGCGCCAGAGCTCTTCGCCCAGCATCACCCAGCCCCGGCGGTGCTTGCTCAGGCGGTTCAGGGCCACTCCGTGGCGGTTGAGCAGGGCGGAGAGCTGGTGGTGGCGGTCGGTGAGATAGGTCAGCAGGCCGCCGGAGAAGACGAACATGTAGAAGACGCCGGTCACCAGGACGGCGGGCACCAGGATCGCCGTATCGACGGCGACGCAGTTGGGATAGAAGAGAAACAGGCCGCCGAAGAATGTCGCCGCCAGCCCCAGGAAGGCCACCAGGCCCCGGCTGCGCAGGAAGATGTCGCCGGTGACCAGTCCGACTCCGACGGGTATCAGGATCAGCCCGAGGGCTGAGGTCGGCAAGTAGGCGAAGGCCACCAGGGCGACGAGGAGGAACAGGCCGCCGACGATCAGGGAGAAGTAGCCGCCGGGGTGGGCCGCGCTGAAGCTGAAGGCCAGCATGGCCAGCAGGTAGAGCAGGAAGGCCGTCGTCGGGCGGGCCAGATGGGACAGGCCGCGCCACAGCAGGCCGGTTTCGCGGCGTTCGATCGTTAGTAGCTGGGCGGTGTCGTGGCGCACCAGTTCGATCAGTTGGGTCAGATTGTTCGCCGTTCCATCGGCCAGGCCCCGCGTGCGCAACTGTCCGGGACCGAACTCGATGAACCCGGCGGAGAGCAGGGCCGCCCAACCGCCGTCGATGGTTTCCGGAAGCAGCGCCAGCACCTCGTCGACATGACTTTCGTCCACATCGCGCAGCTCCTCGCCGACCTTGGTCGACAGGGTGCCGTCGCCGCCGAAAGTAGCGCCCGGGGCGCCGAAGAGATAATCGGCGGCCCAGCCGACGGCCAGGGCTGGTCCGGCCAGCCGGGTTCCCGCCGGTGCCACCCAGACCGCCGTCTGGATCTCGCTTTCCCGGATCAGGGCGACGAGTTGTTCAACGGCCCAGGGGCGTCCCCCGGCGGAGGACAGGCGCAGCACCACCAGGCGGGTCTCGGCGGGATCGAGTTCGCTGAAGGCGTCTTCGAAAAAGCCCAGGGCGCCATAGTCCAGCGAGCCGTTCCATTCGAGCTGCAGCACCGCCGCCGCCCGGACCCCCGGGGCGACGCTGAGGAACAGGGCGAGAACGGCCGGCCAGCGAAGCCTCAATGTTTCCTCCGTCCGCGCGTCGGTGCGCCGGGGCGGACGACGCCGCCGGTGAGGTGGCCGAGGGTCAGCACGTTTTTCTCGGATAAGTCTTCGTAGTAGACGAGGAACATCCCCTGGTCCTCGAGGCGGAAGCGTCGTCCGCAGGCGGGGTTGTCGCAGATAAAATAGCCCAGCTGCGCCGGGTTGTAGCGGATGGAGAGATGGCTCTCGACGCCGTAACCCGGCTCGCAGAAGGGGCACTTGACCTGGTGGTGGAAGGCGGGCATCGTATGGTGGGTGGGTGGCTCTGCCGGTGAGGGCGGTTCATGGTTATTTTAGCCCATCGGGGGTCGGCTGTCGAGGTCGGTCTGGTCGCCGCTGCGACGAACGGACCCCGGAGGGTCCGCTCGGAACGGGGCTGCGGGAGTCGTTGGTCAGGCCTCTTCGTCGGCGTCGCCGGCGGTGTCCGCGGCGGGCACGCTGACCAGACGGACCAGGCCGACGCGGCGCGGGGTGGCTTGGACCACCTCGAGGCGCAAACCGTCGGCGACGATCACTTCGCCCGGCTTGGGGATGTGGCCGAGCTGGGCGATGATGAAGCCCCCCAGGCTCTCGTAGTCCTCGTCGGGCAGCTCGATCTTCAGTTCCTCGTTGAGTTCGCCGATGTCGTAGCGGGCGTCGATCATCCAGCCGCCGTCGTCGAGGGCCTGGATCATCTCCTGCTCTTCATCGAATTCGTCCTCGATCTCCCCGACGATCTCCTCGAGAATGTCCTCGAGGGTGACGATGCCGGCGGTGCCGCCGTACTCGTCGACGACCACGGCCATTTGGGTGCGTGAGGACTGGAACTCGCGCAGCAGGTTGCCGATCAGCTTGGTTTCGGGAACGAAGATCGGATCGTGGAGGAACTCCTCATCCAGGACCCGCTCGCTCTGGGGGTCGTCCAGTTGCAGCAGTTCCTTGACGTAGAGCACGCCGCGGATGTTGTCGATGGTCTCGTGGTAGACGGGGACGCGGGAGTAGCCGCGGCGGCCGACCTCGTCGATGATCTCTTTGATCGAGGTCTCGTTGTCCAGGCAGAAGACATCGATCCGGGGGACCATGACCTCCTTGACCGTCTTCTCGGGGAAGTCGGCCAGTTGGCGGGCCATCTCCCGGGCCTGGAGCATGACCTCGTCGCTTTCGGTCTCGACGGAGGCGGAATCCAGGCGGACGAGGAAGGGGTCGTCGACGCAGAGGCGACGGCCGCTCAGGCGCAGCAGGGGCCAGGTCAGCAGGCGCACCAGCAGCCAGAGCGGCCAGACGACCACGGCCGGGGGGATCAGGGCCTTGCGCAGCCAGTCGCCGTCACCGTCGTGGAGGCCGAGGTTGCGGGCCCAGAGCTGAATGAGGGCGGCACTGACGACGGCGGCCAGCAGCAGGCCGACGTAGAGTTCGCCGGGGAACTTAACCAGGTCGGTAAACAGGCGGACGCCGAAGACGGCGGTGCCGGTGAGGGCCAGGGTGACCAGGACGGGGAAGACCCGCAGGGTGAAAGTGGAGGGGCTGTCGGCGCGGCGGGCCAACTGGACGGCCAGGGCGGTGTTGGCGGCGAAGCCCAGCAGCAGGCTGACCCCGAGCAGGATGAGGTCGGTCCAAGGGAAACTCATCGCACCACCTCCGCGACCATAGGCGGGTTGTGTAGCTCTGCGGCGCCGAATCGCTGACCGGTGGTTGGGGCGGTGGTGGAGGTTGAGGTCGGATACGCGGCGGGGGGTGGGGGTGGATCGATCCGGGATGGAGACTCGCCGGCCCATGCGGTCAGGGGATCTGCCGAGTGTTTCAGCCCCGGGTGGGTGATCGCGCGTCCGTTGGGGGGCGATGGAGGTCCGCCGCCCGGTGTGGTAGCAGAGGTCGCCGGGCTCTGCGGTTCCCCGGGGGTGTGGGGACGACCGCTAAGGGGCGATGGAGGTTCGCCGGCTTCGGGTGTCGGAGACGAGGCTTCGCCGTCTCCGACGATGGTACTGGGAAGGTCGTTCATCGTCGCCTTGTGGTGGGGTTGGGCGGCGCCGGGGTACGGTGTGGGGGTGCGCCGCAGTTGGCGGGTGTCGAGTTTTAAGGATAGCACAGGGCGGGTGTGCGGTCAATCGGCGTCGGCGGGGGGCGCGAGGGACTGCAGGCGGGCGCGCAGGTCGGTTGTGGCGGCGCTCAGAGCGGGGTCGTCGGTCTCGATGTGTTCCTCGACGTGTTCGAGGAGGCGGGCGGCGGCGGTCGGGTATCCCAGCTGCAGCAGGTTGCGGGCCGTTGTCAACAGGTAACGGGGACCGTCGTCCAACAGCAGTCCCTCCCCCAGGGCGTCAAGGGCCGCAACGAGGTAGGCGGCCGCCACGGGGTGCTCGACGGCGTATTCGCGGACGGGGGGCGTTTCGCCCCAGGCCGCGAGACGGGCGGGAAGGAGGAGCTCGAGGCGTTCCCCGGACGCGCCGGTTTCCAGAGCCGCCAGGGCCCGGTAGGTGTTGAGGGTGGCGACGGCGCTCTGCAGCAGGCAGCGGTTGAGGCCGGCGGGGTTGAGTTCGGCGGCCCGGCGCAGCAGCAGGGGGCCTCGGGGATCGAGGGGCTTGAGCTCCGCCAGGGCCAGGGCCTCGAGCAGTAGTTGGCGGGCCTGCTGGAAGCGCAGCCGCTCCCAGAAGCCCAGCCCGTTGGTCAGGTAAGGGTCGACGGCGGGTGTTCCGGCGAGGTCGACGGTCCGGGTTTCCAGACGGCTGAAGATCGGCTCGTCCCATGAGCGGTCTGCACTCGGGGACCAGTGAAGACCGCTGCGCGAGCGGGAGCGGATTAGATCGGCCGGTGCCGGGTCGACGATGCTGATCCGCGTCGGCCGGCCCTCGGCCAACCACATTGCGGCGCGCTGTTCGAGCCAGCTTCGGCGCTGGGGCGGGGGCAGCAGGGCGAAGCGGGGGCCGAGGTCGCCACGGTTGAGGTTGCCGTGCCAGTCCAGGACATCGACGTCGGGTCGGCGGTCGGCGACGGTGTGGAGGTAGAGGGGGCCGAAGAGCAGATCGTCGCCCACGGCGAAGCTGCGGGCCTCGGGGGGCAGATCGCGCAGTTCGTCGCGGGAGGCGGCGGCCTGAAGCTCGCCGGCGGCGGGACGCTCGGCCCGTAGTCCGCTCCCCAGCCCCCACAGCAGCAGCAGGAGCAAACCGGCGCTCCAGGCGAGGCGGCGGCGTAGGCTGACCTTCAGCCAACGCTCGGCGAGTTCGCCGGCGCCCAGGGCCAGGGTCAGCCCGGCGACGAACACCAGGGGGGTCAGGTAGTCCTGGGGATCGACGATGTCGTAGAGGCCGAGGAGAACGACGCTCAGCGGCAGGGCGGCCCAGAGCCAGAGAACGCCCCAACCGCAGCGGCGCTTGAGCGCCACGGCGCCCAGGGGGGCCAACAGCCACAGGGGCCAGGGGAAGGCGTCGAGGAGCAGCTCCCCGGCGGCGGCCAGGACGCGGGGGTCGAACAGCTCGACCGCCGGGCGCAGGGTGTAGGTCTTGCCGGTCAGGTGGGCCCAGAGGTTGGGGGCGTTGCCGACCATGCCGAAGTCGTAGGCCGGAGCGGCACCCGCGCGCAGCGGCAGGTAGAGATAGGCCGACAGTCCCAGCAGCAGGCCGACGAGGAACAGGGCCGCGGCGAACAGCCTGCGGCCGGGTTTGCGAGTGCGCAAGCCGCGCCAGGCGGCGTAAGCGAAGAAGGGCGTCAGCACCAGGGCCGAGAGGTGGTTGGTCAACAGCAGGCCCAGGGCGAGCCCCAGCAGGACGGTGCGCCGTCCGTCGCCGTCGTCGTTGAGCACCCCGACCGCGGCGTAGAGACTCAGGGCGAGGAGCAGGTGCTGGAGGGCGTGGACCTCGAAGGTCAGCGCCTGGGAGGTCAGCAGGGGGCCGAGGGTCAGGCCGAAGGCGCCGAGGGCCGCCAGGGGCGCATCGAGTTTGAGTGAGCGCAGGGTCTTGAAGAAGAAAGCGGTTCCGGCCAGGCTGAAAAGGAGCGCCAAGGTATTGAAGGCCGCGCCGGGGTTCAGTCCCGCCAGGCCGCAGGCGGCTTGGCGCAGGTGGGCGACGACCAGCAGACTGGGATAGCCGGGCGGGTGGGCCACGCCCAGTCGGGCGGCGGCGCCGGCCAGCTCGAGGGCGTCGCCGATGAACAGCTCCCCGGCGACGAAGGGCAGGCGCAGGGCGGCCAGGGCGAGGACGACCCCCCAGAGCCACAGCCGTTCACGGCGGGCGTCCTCAGCCGTCATCGGGCCTCCTCGGCGGATTGCAGCCGGGCCAGCTCGGCGTAGCGGCCGCCGCGGGCCAACAGCTCCGCGTGGGTGCCGCGCTCGATGATCCGCCCCTCTTCGAGAAACAGGATCCGGTCGGCGTTACGCACCGTGGCCAGCCGGTGGGCGACGACCAGCACCGTGCGTCCGCCGAGAATCTCATCGAGGGCCGCCTGGACGCGGCGTTCGCTGTCGGCGTCCAGATTGGCCGTCGGCTCGTCGAGGGCCAGCAGCAGGGGGTCGCGCAGGACGGCGCGGGCGATGGCCAGGCGCTGGCCCTCGCCGCCGGAGAGCTGACGACCGCGCTCGCCGACCTCCGCCGCCAGTCCGGCGGGCAGGCGACGCACCACCCCGGCCACCTGGGCCGTCTCCAGGGCTCGCCAGAGGTCATCGTCGGCGGCTCCCTCGGCGGCCAAGCGCAGGTTCTCGGCCACGGTGCCCGCGCTGAGAACGATCTCCTGGGGCACCAGGGCCTGGCGGGCGGCGACGGCGCTGCGCTCGTAATCGCTCAACGGTCGACCGTCGAGGAGGATCGTCCCCTCGGTGGGCTCCAGCAGCCCCAGGGCCAGGTTGAGCAGGGTGGACTTCCCCGCCCCCGAGGGGCCGACGAAGGCCGTCAGCGTGCCCGGTTCGGCGGTGAAGGAGACCCCGTCGAGGAGGCGGCGTTCGGCCAACTCGTAGCCGACACCACGGAACTCCAGCCGGCCCCGCAGTCCATCGGCGGCGGAGTCCGGCCGGACCGTCGGGCTTTTTCCGGCCCGTCGCAGCAGCTCGACCCGGGGCAGGTGACGCAGCTTGCCCTCGCCCAGGGACGACTGCTCCGGCGTCGTCCCCGGTCGCCAGGTGATCACGGACAGTACGCGGCCCATCTCGATCCCCGCCGGAGCCAGCTTGAGCCGGGCCCGGGTCAGGGTCTTGACCGGTTCGAAGACCACGGCGACCAGGCCGATCAGCTCGAACAGGGCCCCCGTGGTCAGCACGCCGTCGCGGACCAGGCCGCCGCCGTAGGCCAGCAGCACCACCAATCCGGCGCCGACCAGCACCTGGACCAGGCCGCGGAAGGCCGTCGTCAGGGCCTCGCCCTTGAGGCGGTTGCGATAGTAGGCGCGGGCCAGGCGGTCGAAGAGGGTCGCCTCGCGCTCGGCGGCGCCGAAGACGCTGACCAGCTCGACGGCGCCCAGACGCTCGCCGGCGTGACCGAGGATATCGGCGCCGGCCCCGGCCGAACGCCGGCCGTAGCGCCGCAGGTGGCGGTTGAAGAAGGCCACAGACAGGCCGATCAGCGGCAGGACGATCGCCAGCAGCAGGGCCATCCGCCAGTGGACGACGACGATGATCGCGGCGACGATGGCCGCCGTCAGCCCCGCCTTGAGCAGCCCACGCAGCTTCTGGGGCACCTTGGCCACGGCCCGGGGGCCGTCGTAGCAACGCGAGGCCAGCTCGCCGTTTTTGGCGCGGATGAAATCGGCGAAGGGAATCGTCAGCAGACGCTCCAGGCACATGCGGCGTAGGCGGGTCGCCAGGTCCTGGCCGCAGCGGTCGGCGGCGTAGATGCTGACGAAGGCGAAGACGCCGGAGAGGATCATCGCCCCGCCCATCGCCACGGGCAGCAGCCACAGGGCGGTGCGCGCCGGGTCGACCGCGCCGCGCTCGGCCAGCCAGCCCAGCACCGGGGCGCCCTGCCCACCGAGGATGTCCACCAGCCAGCCCAGCAGGATGGGGAAGGCGGCCTGCAGGGCGGCGGCGATCAGGGAGCCCAGGACCGCCAGGACGACGGTGCCGCCGTAGAAGCGCAGATAGGCGAACAGGCCCCGCCGCAGGGGGACCAGTTCGGGATACTCGCTGCTCGTCGCTTTGTCCGTGGTCAAGACCGTCGCTCCGGCGATTACGACCGCCTAAGGATAGCACTACCCCACCGGCTTTGACCAGCGGCGCCGTCAGGCGCTGACAGCCAACCGCCCCCTGGCCCGGAATGCAACGGCGTGCTAAACTAACGAGGTTCCAACCCCCAGCCACCGGTTCGCGCCACGGGAGGAATTCGAATGCCGCCGCACCGTTCAACCGCGATCGCCCTGCTGCTGCTGACGCTCTGTGTCGGTGCCGCTTACGAGGGGCTGCTGTTCTTCGAGGCCCGCCTCGAGGGCGGCTGGCAGGTTTGTTACATCGAGCTGCCCGACGGCGAGCCGCTCCCCCTGACCGCCACCCCGGCCCTCGACGCAGAAACGCCGGCCTTCAACGGCGACGCCGACCCCACCCCCGACGGCGGCGAGTTGGTCTTCACCTCCAACCGCAGCGGCGAGGACGAACTCTACCGGCTGCAACTGCTGGACAACGGCAAGACCGCCACCGTCCAGCAGCTCACCGACAGCCCCGGCGTGCAGGCCTTTCCCGCCCTCTACCCCGCCGGCGACGAGCTGTTCTACCATTCCGAAGGTGCGCGGAGTTGGCAGATCTACCGCCGGCGGCTGTTGACCGGCGAGACCACGCTGCTGACCTCGACGGGCGATAACCTCTTCCCCGCCGTCGATGCCGCGGGGCGCTGCGCCTATTGCTCCACCCGCGACGACAACTGGGAGCTCTACCTCTGGGACGATGCGACGGGTGAGGAAAGCCGCCTGACCGACAACGCTGCCGCCGACCTCTACCCCGCCTTCTCTCCCGACGGCCAGGAACTGGTTTTTTCCTCCAAACGCGGCGACGGCGAGAGCTACGACCTCTACCTGCTGGATCTGAACGACGGCTCCGTCGAGCTCCTGCTGGCCGACCCGGCGGCCTCGCTGATCTATCCGGCCTGGGCCCCGGGAATGATCCTCTACCACATCCAGCGCGGCGAGGACTCCCGGCTGGGTTGGCTGGAGCTGGAGAGCGGCCAAACCGGAGAGTTCACCTTCCTCCCCGGCGTCGATCTCGGCCACCCCGCCCCGGCACCCGCGGGAGAATAGTCTTCGACAGCGCCTTGATAGATCGTTTCGTTCTGAGCCACACCCGCCCGTCATCGATTCCCGACATTTGGGGATATCGCTGAATATTGGGATCACATAACGGCAACGGACCTTTACATATAACACATATTCTGAGGAAACGGTCAGCAGCGAGCGACTGTTGCACCTTGTGTTCAGTTTTATGGCGGAGTCTTTTTGGCTTCAACGTCGCGATACCGCCACCGGCGGTCCGGGGCTGTTTAATCAACCGCCTGACTCTGTTAACCTCATCAGAGATACCCTGTACTATGCCTGTCAATACAATAAGAACATGGGATCACACACGATCATGGACCAATCAGGCTGTTGTTGGGGTAGTCTAGCCTGCCGGGCTCGTTTCGTTGGTTGAAGCTGAACTCCATCTCCCTGATGAAGAGACTGAAGTTGCGCTTGAAACCGCCGTGGTGGGCCTTTAGCCGGCGTTTGGCGTAGCCCCGGAAGTTCTCAAGGCCGTTGCTTGCCGCCAACCAGGGTCTTATCGTGGTTGATGCACCTGTGATGGAAGCCGTTGAATGAGACAGCTTGTAATAGGCCTTCCAGCCGTCGTAGTAGAAGCTCGAGCCCAGCTCGGCCTCCCGATCGGCGGCGATACGCTCGCCAATGATACGATAATACTTGGCGAGCGTATTGGGA
>WJLX01000111.1 GCA_014728225.1 Candidatus Coatesbacteria bacterium
CAGCTGAGCAACTGATAACTAACGTGCACGACCATTTCGCCCTTCAGCGTCGGTGTCAGAGCACGTTAGATATCTGTATCCCTGCGGTGGAGTGAAGCGATTCCACCGCAAAACCCTCCGCGGGGAGGGTTTCTTTGCACGATGTCCAGGCACGAACGAAGCGGCGGGAGGCGGAGCGGTCAACTAGAAATACATGGTCAGTCCGACGCCTGCGGTGATGGGGATCGTCAGGATATCATTACCCCAGGCGACCTCGGGCCGCAGGGAGGCGCAGCAGGCCAGACCGGGGGTGAACTCCCACAACCAGCGGCCCTCGACACCGACACCCCACCAGGCGTTTTCGACCTTGACCGTCCAGCCCCACCAGTCGTGGGCGTAGGGGTAGGTCATGTTGACCCGCAGGGCCAGGCGCAGGCGGTGGTCGCCGCCGAGGGCCAGGAAGCCGCCGCCGAGGACGCTGATCCGGTTGCTGTTCCAGATTTTGGGATCGGCGGCGTAGCCCAGGCCGAGGAAGTAATCCCCCCGGCCGAGGGGAAACTCGAGCTCGAGATTCAGGCGGAAGCCGCTGCGCACGGGCCAGAAGTACTCACCCTCCCAGCCCCCCAGCTCAGCCCAGCTGTAGTATTCGCCCTCGACGTTCAGCCCGGCGAAACGGCGGGCCGGCGTCGTTGTCGGCAGCGTGAGCAATACTAACAGGACTGGCAGGGCGCGACGCATGGCTTAGAGGTAGTAGCTGACGCCGAGGCCGTAGACCATGTGCAGGCTGCCGGAGAGGTCGAGACCGACGGCGGGCCGCAGGGAGATATCCGGGGTGACGAAGAACTCGACGCCGCCGGTGGCGTTGAAGCCGACGTTGGTGCGTGAGCCCTCGTCGTAGAAGGCGCTGTTGCGGTCCTCGGGATCCTCGGGTTCGCGATCGTCGTAGGGGAAGGCGTCCCAGGAGGCGATGTCGAAGGCCAGACCGGCACCGATGAAGGCGGTGAACTCGTTACTCAGGGGGATGTTGTACTGGGCGCCCAGGACCAGACGGATCATGCTGGTGTAGTCACCGAAGGCGAAGTCGAGGTTGGCGAAGGCGGCCAGGTTGTCGATGAAGTAGTACTGGCCGCGCAGGCCGACGAGGAAGCCGCCGGCGTCGTTGCCGTAGGGGTCGCCGTCGTCGTCCTGGCGGGGCCAGGTCATCCCGCCCAGGTAGAGACCGCCGGAGAAGGCGCCCGTTTGATGAGGGTTGTCGGTGACGGGGCCGTCGGTCTCGCCGTCGTCGCCCTCGTCGCCGCCCTCGCCGTACTCGTTTTCATCGCCGGGGTCGTAGGTTTCTTCTTCGATGTCCTCGGCCCAGGCGGCGCCGAAGACCAGCAGCAGGGCGAGCAGGATCGCCGCGGGTTTGAATCGCATGGAACCTCCAAGGGGTGGCGACGGCCGCGGCCGCCGGATTGGCTGAACAGGTTAATGCAGTATAGCACGGTCGGACGCAGGCTTACAATCATTAGCCCTTGACTTGCAAGCCTTTCCGGGATAAACTCGAAAGTGAGTTATATCATTGTCAAGGCTGCTGCTAGCCTGCAGCCGGCCCGTTGTCGGGTTGCGGTTTGATTGCTGCTGAACGGCAGTTATCATGTTCACCAAGCGCCGCCGGACGCTGACGAGCCTGATCGCGGGCCGGCGGCCGTCAACCCCTCTTGAATCACTATGGCCAAGCGGCTCAACCTCGGCCCAGAGATCGAGCGTTACACGCAGATTCTGGCACGGGATCCCAACTCCCTGGCCTTCGTTCCGTTGGCCGACGCCTACCGCAAAAGCGGCCTCTACGAGGAAGCCTTTGCGGTGCTCAAGCGCGGTCTGGCAAACCGCAGCGACTATCTGCCGGCCCAGATCGTGCTGGGCAAGTGCTACCTCGACCTCGGTAACTACCCCAAGGCTGAGGCGACCTTCCGCAGTGTACTGCGCAGCGATCCGGACAACCTGGTGGCCCTGGACTGCGTGGCCCTGATGCGCAAGCGCCAGCGCCGCCTGGGCGAAGCCGCCACGGTCTACCGCCGCATCCTGGAGCTCGATCCCTCCAACCGCGCCGCGCGGGAAAAGCTGGACAAGCTGGAGGGTCAGCGTCCGGGAAGCGATGAAGATGTCATTGAACTCGATCTTGATTCCCCCGCCGTCGAGGAGAGCGAGGCTTACCGCGCGACGGACGAGGAGACCACCGAGATCGCCGCGATCGACTTCGACCAGGTAATGCGCGAGGACGAACCGTCGACCGAATCATCGGCCGCTGCAGACGGGGGGACCGCCGCGCAGGTCCCGGAGTCCGCCGGACGGGAAGAGGTGCTCGATCTGCGCGAAGCGGCGCCGGAAGTGGACCTGCACGAAGACGACCTGTTGCCCGAACCCATCGAACCCGAACGCAGCAACGAGGTCGTCGATATCGAGGCTGAATTCGGCGTGGCACCGGAACCCGTCGACGATGAACCGAAGCCCGAATCGGGGTCCGGGACGGAGCCCCGGGAAAAGGCGGACGGGGACGATGAGCTCGAGGTCGACGTGGCCTCCGCCTTCGCCGAGGACGAGTACGAGAGCCCTCCCGCCGCCAGGGCATCCTCCGCAGAACCGCAGGAGCCGGAAACGCCGGTCGACGAGGCCGAGGAAGAGCCGCCCGCCGACCGCCCCGTCCCGCCGCCGCCCCGTGAGGAAGAGTTGCCTCCCGAAGAGCCGCGCACCGAGGTTATGGAAGAAGAAGACGTTCCTCCCGTCCAGCCGCCGATCAAAGACGAGTTGCCCCCCAGCCGCGATGAACCCAGCGTCCCCAACCTGGGAGCCTTCACCGAATGGTTGAGCGATATCGCCGAACGCAAGCAGTCGCAAGACGACGACAAGGAGTCCGATAGTGGTAATTGAGGAGATTTCCAGGATCTTGAAGAACCTGCTGGCCGTCAGCGAGGTCAAGGTGGCCGTCGTGGTCGGTGAGGACGGTTTAGTTCTGGACTCCGTCGGAGCCGAGGACGCCGATGTCGAGGAGATCGGGGCGATCTGCTCCAACGGCTACCTGACACTCAAGCGCACCGGCGAGGAGTTGGGCTACGGCAACGTCGTCCAGGCGATCACCCGTTACCAATCCGGCGTCATCGTCCTCTCCCGGCTGCCCAACCAGTTGACGATGGCCGTGGTGGCCACGGACAAGGCCAACCTGGCCGAGGTCTGGAACGCCACCGGCACCGTTCTCACCGAGGTCGCCCGCCTGCTCCGTTGAGCGAACCCGTCCTTCAGCCCCGCGACACCCCGCGGCGCTCCCGCGACTCCCGGAGTGTCGAGGAAGACGTCGCCCGACGCGCCCTGGAGCTCCTCGCCCGCCGGGACGCCGACCGCCGCGCCCACGCCCTCGGCACCGCCAAAGCGGCCGAACGCATGGCTCCCGCCGTAGCTGCCGCCTTTCGCCGGAGCGGCTTTCTCGTCGGCGTCAGCCGCCTGACCGACTGCGACCCCGGCGACGGGGGACGCTGTTTTTGCATCGGGTCCTGGAGATTGACCGCCCGCGACCATCCAGCGCTGGAGCAGAGGCCGACGCCCTCCTCCCGTCCCGCCGCCGCTCCGCCGGACCCCGTCGATGCCGAGCTGGCCCGCCGTGCCCGCCTGGCCGGGATTATCCACGACGTCCGCCGCGACGGTATCGGCGAACCCGACGCCTTTCCCCTCGACGACCTCGAACGCGCCCACCCCGGCAAGCTGCACCACGGGCCCCTCGCGGCCCAATGGGCCCTGGACCATGGACTCGAGAACGCCGAGATCCTCTTCGCCGTGCGCTACCACACCATCGGCCACCTCCTGCCCACGCCGCTGCTCTGCGCCCTGATGCTGGCCGACGCCGTCGAAGAAACCCGGGATTACCCCGGCGTCGAGGAGTTGCGCGCCGCGGCCGCCGAGGATCCCCTGACGGCCCTGCTGGTCCGCCTGCGACATACGACGGACTACGTCCGTCGACGCGGCGGCCGGGTCCATCCCCACGCCCTCAGCCAAATCGAACTCCTCGAGCGGCTCCACCACTGACCAAACCCGGGAGGACGACCATCACCAACCAGGCCAAACCCGAAGGCCCCGAGCTGGTCCGCCTGATCGCCCACATCCTGGACCGCGGCAAGGCCGAGGACCTGTTGGCCCTCGATCTGCGCGGGATGGCGGCGATGAGCGACTTCTTCCTCATCGCCGGCGGCCAGACCGACAACCACGTCCGCGCCCTGGTCAAGCAGCTCGACAGGGAGCTCAAGCAGCGCGGTGTGGCCCCCGTTCATCGCGAGGGCGAGCAGAACTGCAACTGGGTACTGCTCGATTTCTTCGACGTCATCGTCCATCTCTTCCGCCGGCCCGTGCGCGAATACTACGACCTGGAGCGCCTCTGGGGCGATGCGCCCGAACTGGAACTCGAGCTGCCCGACGAGCCCGCCTCGACCTCCTCCACGGACTGATGTTCGCCGTCCGCCTGATCACCGTCGATCCCACACGGCGCGACTTCATCCGCCGGGGGGTCGGCTTCTACCTCCAGCGGCTGCAGCGCTTCTGCGACTTCGAGCTCCTCGAGCTGCGCTCCCCGCCGGTGCGCGAGGGCGCGAAAGGCGCCGTCGCCGCCGCCCGCCGGCATGCCGCCGAGGCCGTCGCCGACAAACTGAAAGCCGAACACCAGCTCGTTCAGCTCGACCCGCGGGGCAAGGTCCTCTCCAGCGAGGCCTTCGCCGCCCGCCTCGACGACTGGCGTCTGACCCGCACCGGACTCGACCTGGCCCTCGGCGGCGCCCACGGTCTGGAGCCCCTGCCCGGGGCCTTCCGCCTCTCCCTCGGACCCTGGACCCTGCCCCACGAGCTGGCCCGCCTCGTCGTCGTCGAGGGCCTCTACCGCGCCTTCACCATCCTCAGCGGCCACCCCTACCACAAGGGCTGACCATCCCGGGATGTTAACTCACCACAGGTCGAGAGCCTGAGGACCCCGACCCAGCCGTGAGGATACCCGCCGCGCACCGCCGGTACCCGAGCCGCCGGCGCGGTTGTTGCCCGAGTTCTACCGCCCGGGAGAACTCGGTGAGCAAGAACCGTGACGGCGGCGGCCGGGGGCCCGGCTGTGTTAAGATGGGGGCCGCTCGACAATGACCGTCGCCCAACCCCAACCCGCCGACCACGCCATGACGACGATCGCCGACCCCAGCCGCGAACTCCACGACGCCTTCAGCGCCGCCCTGTCCGAGCTGCACCCATCTCTCACCGAGATCCCCGACTTCACCGTCGAACCCGCCGCCAAGCCCGAGTTCGGCCACTACGCCTGCAACCTGGCCCTGCAACTGGCCCGGCCGCTGAAGAGCAACCCGCGCCGGATAGCCGAAGAGCTGGTCGAAGCAGTGGCACCGCGTCTGTCCGGGATCGTCGAACGACGGGAGATCGCCGGGCCGGGCTTCATCAACCTGCACCTCGATCGACGCTTCCTCGAAGGACGACTGCGCGACTGGCTGGGCGCAGTAACCATCGCTCCCGTCACCAATCAAAAAAGCATCAACCTGGAGTACGTCAGCGCCAACCCCACGGGGCCGTTGCTGGTGGTCAACGGCCGCGCCGCCGCCCTGGGCAGCGCCCTGGCCGCCGTCCTGCGCGCCGTCGGCCACCAGGTCACCGAGGAATACTACGTCAACGACGCCGGGACCCAGGTGCTGGAGTTCGGCAAGAGTGTCTTCGGCCAGAACCGTGACCGCTATCGCGAGGCCGGCTGGACGATCCCCGACGAGATCTACGCCTGGGGCGACGACGGAGGCTACGCCGCCGAGACCGTTGCACCGGTGGCCGAGCGACTCTATGAGCTGCGCCGCCGGGAGGCCGCGCAGAGCGAGCAGCCGGGCGGTCCGACCTTCGCCGAGGATGATCTGTTACGCGAGATCGGCGACGCCGTCGCCGTGCAGTTCGAGCTACAGAAGGAGAGCCTGCACCGTTTCGGCGCCGTCTTCGGGGTTTTCGAGCACGAGCACGCCCTCTACGCGCCACCCCGGGGCCTGGCCTACACTGATGTCCTCGACGGCTTCGTCTTTCCCACCGAACTGGCCCTCGACAGCGTTCCCGGTCCCCTGCTGGAGACCTACCGCCTCCTTGTCGAGCGCGGGGTGACCTACGAGGCCGAGGGGGCGACCTGGCTGCGCACCACGGATCACGGCGACGACAAGGACCGGGTCGTCGTCCGCTCCAACGGCAAGCCGACCTACCTGCTGGCCGACATCGCCTACCACCTGGACAAGTGGAAGCGGCTCAACGAGAACCGTGAGCGCCTGCTGATCGATATCTGGGGACCCGACCACCACGGCCACATCCTGCCCACCCGGGCCGGGCTCCAGGCCGCCGGGGTGCCCGGCGCGGCCCTCGAGGTGCTGATCTCGGGCTGGGTGACCTTCAAGCAGGGCGAACGCATCGTGGCCATGAGCAAGCGCCAGGGCAATCTGGTCACCCTGGACGACCTGATCGACGAGGTCGGCGTCGACGTGGCCCGCTACATGTTCCTCGAGCGCTCGCCGGAGAGCCACCTCGAGTTCGACCTCGACCTGGCCGCCGAGCGCTCCGCCGAGAACCCGGCCTACTATCTGCAGTACGCCTACACCCGCATCTGCAGCATCTTCGCCAACGCGCGGAAGCAGGGCTTCAAGCTTGACGACCTCGACACCGTCGACTTGACACCCCTGTTCACCGTCAACGACGACCGCGACGGGAGCGCCGTCGGGCGTCAGACCGAGCTGCTGCGCCAGCTCATCTACTACCCCGGCGTGGTCCACGAGGCGGCGGAGCATCGGGCGCCCCAGCGCCTCGCCGCCTATCTGCACCAGTTGGCCGGCCTGTTCCACCCCTACTACAAGGCGGTCAAGGTGCTGATCGAGGACAAGGCGACGGCCCGGGCCCGCCTGGCCCTCTGCCGAGCGCTGCAGGGGGTTCTGCGCCACGGCTTCGGCCTCCTCGGTCTGGAGGCCCGTGAGGAGATGTGACGGCGCGTTATCGACCTCGCTGGCCCCCGAATTAGCCAGGCGTCGGGGGCCTTTGTTATGCTTATGGTGTCTCGAACCCGCCGACCACCAAGAAGAAACCCCGGTGAAAGGAACCATGGGCGGACTACGCAACCTCCTCTACCTGATCGCCCGGCTGTTGGGCGACCTCAACGCCGTCTCGAAGAATCGTATCGGCCGGCGTGTGGGCCGGCGCGCCGCCGGCAAGGCCTCCGGCGGGCTGTTCCGCAAGCTGTTCAAGTAAGCCCGACCGGGCGCTGCCGACCCGCCGGGTCGAAGGTCTGAATACCAACGGGGCCCTTGGGGCCCCGTTGGTGTAATCGTCGCTGTCAACCCGACTAGGCCTCGATCAGCTCGACGTTGGCCCGGGGCAGGGTGACCTCTTCGTCATCGTAGAGCCGGGCCTTGAGCACGCGGACCTTGGCCTCGCTCTCCAGCTTGGTCAACTCGACGGGCAGCTCGGTGACCTTGGCCAGGCGACCGAAATAGGGCTCGCGGATGATGCGGATGACCGTGCCGATCAGCAGGTCGCCGCCTTCTTCCCCGGCGCGCTCCTCGATGCTCCCGCCTTCGGAGATCTGGGGGACGATGATCTCGGGACGGATGACCCCGGCGCGGATCTGAGTGGCGCCGTTGATGCTGGCCATCTTACCCTCCAGGCTCTTGAGCAGCTTGAAGGTGTCGTGGGCCATCTCGATGGCGCCGAAACCCTCGGTGACGATCAGGGTGACGCCCTTGTCCTCGTGGCCGGTGATGGCCACGCCAAGGTCGAAGCCCAGGAACTCCTTTAGATCGCTGTCGTTGAAGCCGCCGGCGACCACACCCACGGCGCCGACCTCGATGGCTCGGCGCAGGGCGGTGTTGGTCACCAGAGCGCCGCCGACGACGACCTTGTCCTTGCAGTCCTCGGTGATCAGCTCGGCGGTCAGCTCGGCGGACGGGTCATCGACGACGACCTTGATCTCGCCGTGGGTTTCCCCGCCGATGCCGAAGATGCCCTGGATGAAAGCGCCCGTGGTCTTGATGACCACACCCTCCTCGGGCAGGACCTCGTCGACGACACCCTCGCAGTAGGCGTTGACCTCGACGGGATGGGGCGGCTCGCGCAGCATGACCTGGCCGGTGACGGCGGAGATATTCTCGATGGTGCCCTTGACCGGAGCCTGGAGCTCACTCTTGAACAGGCCGAACAGGCCTTTGGTCTTGGCGATCAACTGGCCCTTCTCGACCTCATCGCCCTCCGTGACGATCATGATCTCCGGCACGTCCTCGGGGGGGACGGAGAACTTGTTGGCCACGTTGACGCTCTCGACGTTACCGGGAAGCAGGGTGCGGGCGACGACGTCCAGGGCGCCGACGCGCTGGCCCTTCTCCACCAGGACCTCGCCCAGCAGGGGCAACTTGCGCTCCTTGGTAACGACGGTTTGCGGGGTGACCTTGAGGCCGGGGGTATAGGCGTGTCCCACAGCGTTCCTCCTGATGCACTCTTATAGTGTGTCGCCGCTATGGTTACTCGTGCTCGTAGTTCGGGTAGCAGTCGAGGGCGGCGTGCCATTCCTTGAGTTTGTTGATCCGCTCGCTGTCGTCCTCGGGCAGCTCGAAGGGTCGGCGGCCGCGTCCGTCGAGGATGATGCCCGAGAGTCCGCCCGAGACTTCGGCGACGGCTTCCTTGCCCGGACCCTCGCCGAAGTCGACGTTCCGTTCGGCCTTGAGGACACGCACGATCGCCTTGCTCGGAAACTCGAGGGGCACGATGTCGATGACGCCGAAGGTCATTTCCTTGTTGATCTTCTCGCCGTCGGGCAGCTCGATTTCAAGCTCGGCCAGCTTGGCGCCGGGTTTGGCCTTACAGATCGGGGCGACGCAGGTGCCCAGATGGATCAGGCAGTCCTTGACGAAGACGTCGGTGGCCGCCTTCTCGTTGGAGCGGCTGAGGACGCCCAGCTGAGGCATCATGAAGATCGAGTCCACGGCCAGGCTGGTGAAGCCCTCGGGCAGGAAGGCGTCGATCAGCATCAGCGCCGACTGGGAGCGCCGCGGGGCGTGAGAGAGCACGCCGCCGGAGCCGACCAGGATGTCCAGGTCCAGCATGTCGACCAGGCTCTCCGAGCCCTTCTGTTCGAAGGTTTCGGTGATGGTGCGCAGGCGCTGGACGCCCTTGAGCCCGACGGCCAGGCGCTTGTGCTGGATGAAGGCCAGACGCAGCGCCTCCCGGGCGATGCCCTGCTCGATGATCAGATCCTCGAGGGTCTGGGGGATGGTGGTCGGCCGGATCATCTTGTTGCGGATGCGGTTGCGCAGATCCCTCTCGTCCATGTGGAAGGGGACCCAGCGCATCACGTTGTCGAAGCCGGCCTCGGCCATCACGTTGGAGATCGAGTAGCTCATGCCGAGGTTGGCCGAAACGGTGCGGTTGAAGACCGTCTCCTTGGTCTCTTCGAATTTCTCGCCCTTGAAGACGCTGAAGACGTCGGTGGTGGCGCCGCCGATGTCGACGCCGACGACGGTGATGCTCTCGCGGCGGGCGATGGTCTGGATGATCTCGCCGACGGCTCCCGGGGTGGGCATGATCGGCACCTGTTTGCCCGTGGTGTCCCTGGCCCAGGTCATCAGCTTGGCGTAGCCCGGGGCCTGGGCCATCACGTGCTCCATGAACAGGTTGTGGATGGCGTGGCGGGCCGGTCCCAGGTTCTCGCGCTCCAGTACGGGGCGGATGTTGTCGACCAGCATCAGCGCCGTCTTCTCTTCCAGATCCTCCTTGACCTTGTCCCGGGCGGCGACGTTGCCGGCGTAGATGACCGGCAGGTCGTAGCCGGCGCCGAAGCGCGGCTTGGGGTCGGCGGCGGCGATGATCTCGGACAGCTCGACGACGTGCTTGATCGTCCCGCCGTCGATTCCACCGGAGAGCAGGATGATGTCCGGGCGCAGCCGGCGGATCGATTCGATTTTCTCATGGTTGGGACGGCGGTCGTTGGTGGCCAGGACGTCCATCACGATGGCCCCGGCGCCCAGGGCCGCGCGCTCGGCCGACTCGCCGGTCATCTCTTTGACCACTCCGGCGACCATCATCTGCAACCCGCCGCCGGCCGAGCTGGTCGAGAGATAGATATCGCAACCCTGGTCGGGCTGCTCGGTGACGAGGATGGTGCCGTCCTCGGAGATCAGCTTGCGGTTGGAGAGCTCCTCCACCTCGCTGACGGCGTTGATCACGCCGCGGGTGACGTCCTCGGCCGGGGCCTCGACGGTGGTCGGAGCCTCGCCGCGAACCATCAAACGGTAGGTGCCGTCCTGTTGTTTCTGGATCAGGATGGCCTTGGTGGTAGTGGAGCCGCAGTCCGTTGCCAGAATAGTGTTCATTGACCTGCCTCGTTCGCTATGCCGGCTAGTCGCGTCAACAACCGGTGGTTGCGCTCCGCCGCCGGATTGTTGATAAACCGAGCGGCGGGTCTGGTTGAACGATGTAATGCGGGGTCGATTTTAACAACTCCGAACCCAAAAAGACAGCATCTTCCTCGCCGCCCCGCGGCGGACTCACCTCCAGCGCCAGCGCTTGCGCTTGGCGACCTTGCGCCGGGCCAGTCCGGCGTTGATGTAGTCGTCCATCCGGGCCAGCAGTCTCTGCACCAGGCGGCGATCCGACATCAACTGCTGGAAGCGCCGGTAGGGCACCTTGGGGAAGAACAGCTCCAGGGAGCCGCCCACCAGAGGCTCGAGGACCAGCAGGGCCTGGCTGCCGTAGAAGGTGGCCGGGTAGGTCGTTTCCAGGGCCAGCACCGCCGTTTCGAGCAGATGCTTCTGGGCCAGTTTGCGGCAGATCTTCTCGATCAGCTCGTCGGCCTCTTCGTCGGAGATCTCCGCCCGCTGCCGGGTGCTGAACATGTATTTGAGGCTGTATTTCTTCTCACCGTTGTTGTCTGCGCTCATGGTTCGTCCGCCTGTTGTTCGCTCGGGGTTCCTAGGGTACGACGCCTCGGCTGGGCTGTCAAGATGGGTGACGTCCGTCGTCGCGTCGACGGCGGGCGACCCGGCGTCGTGCTCCGGAAGCCGTCGGCTCGGCCTGCTATACTGGGGTCGTAATCGAACAACGGGGAGGCGGGCGATGCCCATCGTCATCGCGGGCGAACAGTTCAGCGGACCCTACCGCTCGGCGGCTCTGGTCGAGCAACGGCCGGGGGTTTTTTGTTTAACCTGTCTGGAGGGCGGGGAGTATCGGGCCTTGGAGGCGGGCGAGGGCGCGCGGTTGCGCCGGGCCGTCGGCGAGCGGCTGGAGGAGCGGGGGGAGGAGTTGCGCTGCGGCTGCGCGGCAACCCTGGCCATCGTCGTTCGTTACACCGACGGCCTGAACGCCGGACAGCGTCGGGAGTTGGCGCGGCGGCTCAGCGAGACGCTGGGCGCACCTTCGCCGCCATGAAACTGAAACGGCCGTCCAGCTCGTAGCGGAAACCCCGGGGATGCCAAGCCCCGGTTCGTTTATCCTGTTCGTACTCCAGGGCGGGACCCTCGGCGGCCAAACGGCTGAGCAGCTCGAGCAGAGTATCGACCTCGGCGGGGCTGTTGTACAGCCCCAGGCTGGCCCGGACCATCCCGAGGATGCGGCGGCGGTCGCCGGCGAGCATGGCTTCGGCCTGGGTGTTGAACGTGTCGTCGTCGACGCCCAGCAGATCGATGACGTAGGGGTGGGCGCAGAAGCAGCCGTTGCGCACTCCGATACCACCCTCGTAACTGAGGGCGGCGGCGGTCAGCGAATGGTGGTAGTCGTCCAGGTTGAAGGAAACGACCCCCAGACGGTCGTCGAGGTCGTCGACGTCAGCGCCGCCGTACAGGATCACGCCGTCGATATCGGCCATTCCGCGCAACAACCGGGCGGTAAGCTCGCGCTCGTGCTCGACGATCCAGTCGAAACCGACGCCGCGCAGGAACTCGGCCGCCGCCGCCAGGGCCACGGCACCGACGACGTTGGGTGTGCCCGGTTCCAGCAGCTCGGGCGGATCGGCCCAGACCACCCGCTCCCGGGTGACCAGCTTGACCGTACCACCGCCGACGCAGGCCGGCAGGCAGCTCTCCAGGGCGTCGGCACGGCCGATGATGGCCGCCCCGCCGAAGGGGGCGTACATCTTGTGCCCGGCCAGGACGATGAAGTCCAGGTGGGCTCCGGGCTCGGCCGGCTCGACATCTAGAGGACTGTGGGCGCCCAGCTGGGCGGCGTCGACGACGATCCGCGTCCCGTGGGCATGGCAGATGCGGGCCAGCTCATGGAGCGGGGTCAAGCGGCCGGTGATGTTGGAGGCCCCGGTGACGGCCACCAGCAGCAACCGATCGGCCAGCTCGGCGATCCGGCGCTCGGCCGCTTCGAGATCGATCCGCCCCGTCTCGTCGAGGGGCAGATAGAAGGTTTCGCAGCAGCGGCGCCAGGGCAGCTCGTTGGAATGGTGCTCCATCGGGCTGATCAGGACGGCGGCGTTCTCCGGCCGCGGCAGGCAACAGGCCAGGCGGTTGAGGGCTACGGTGGTGTTGACGGTGAAGACGACCTGGTGGGTGGCCGGATCGGCGCCGACGAAAGCGGCGACGACGCGGCGGGCCTCCTCGTAGATCTCGGTGGCGATGGTGCTCTTGTACCCCGTGCCCCGGTGGATGGAGGAATACCACTCCAGCAGCTCGTCAACCTTGTCCCTGACGGGTTCGAGGGCCGGCGTGCTGGCGGCGTTGTCAAAGTTGATGTACTTCGTTTCCGCGCCGGCGGGCAGCGGGACGCTGCGCTCCAGCCCGATGACCAGGCTGCGGATCTCGTCCAACTCGTAACGGGACACGGGGCCTCCCTTTTGCATATGCTGATACGATGATGGAAACCCCAGTTTACTACTAAACACGGCCGGGGTAAAGGGGCCACGCAGTTTTTACCGCCCGGCGCTCCGGAGCCGTCGGCGAAAGAACCGGGACGAGGACAAACGAGGAATTCTTGGCTTACAACCACGTTTGGTCTATACTTGGATAAATATGCCGGGCGTCGGCTTCGGCTCGATTCCACCGCAGGCCGCCGTCGGTGCGGTAAGCCGGGACCGCCCAAGCCCGCCGTCCACACCCGTTCATCCACTCAACGCGAAGCCGCGCCAAGCTGCGTGGATGCTTCGAGGAGGAACCGTGAAGAAGTCAGCGCTCCTGCTGGTCCTGCTGCCCCTATTCTGCCTAGCCGAATCCATCGAGATCGCCGGACATCAACTCGAGGTCTCCATACCCGACGACTGGCAGATTATCAACGAAACCACCGACGACTACTTCTTCGTCTGGACCACCCCCGAGGAGGAGCTGATCGGCTTGATCAACCTCTACAAGGGCGAGAGCCTGGAGATGTCGACGGATGACATCCTCGAGCAGTACGACGGCGACAAGGCGGCGATGCTGGCCGACCTCAAGGACAGCCTGGTCACAGCGGTCGAAGAAACCTCCGCCGACCACGAGCTCGATTGGGGCGCTCACAACAAGACGGGGGCCGATCCCGCCTACTTCGCCTCCGTCGATTACTACGACACCTGGGAGGAAAGCACCTACTACAACCTGGACTCCCTTTTCCTCTACGCCGGCCAGATCTTCTACCTGGACGCCTTCTGCGCCGCCGAGGAGGAGGAGGCCTTCCGGGAGAACGTGCTGGCCTTCATCGATGAACTCCATTTCCACTAACCGGTCCCCCGGTGGACGGTTTGATCGCCTACAACCCAGGAGGCTTTCGTGAAGAAAACGACCATCACCCTCGCTCTACTGGCTCTGCTGCTGACGGTTGCTCCCGCCGCGGCTGAGTCGACCAACCTTTCCATCGCCGGAAACGACGTCCATGTCAGCTACCCCGACGGTTGGGAAATGTTCAACGAGAACCCCGACGATTACTACTTCGTCTGGTCCTCCGGCGACGAGGAGATGATCGGCATGATCAATCTCTACAGCGGTGAGGACTACGGGGTCTCCAACGACGCCATCCTCGAAGAGTACGGCGGTGACGAGGCCGCGATGCTGGACGCCATGATGGAAGCCCTCGTCGGCGCCATCGAGAACGCTTCCGGCGATTACGAACTGCGTTTCGGCTCCTACGAGAAGGTCGGCAGCGATCCGGCCTACTACGCCTCCATCGAGTACTACGACAACTGGGACGGCATCGCCTACTACAACCTCGACACCATGTACCTCTACGCCGGCCAGATCTATTATCAGGACGCCTTCTGCCTGGTCGAGAAGGAGAGCGTTTTCAAAAATAACGTTCTCGGCTTCATCGACGGCTTGAGCTTCCACTAACGCTGAGCGCCGCCGCTGTCGGGAGCCGCCCCCCAACGGAGAGGCGGCTCCCATTTTTCGCCGCGGAGCGGCCGCCGGGGCGAGGCCGCTCCGCTTGCTGCAGACGGCCGGAACCGGCACGGTTTTTGCGGAGGCGAAACCGCCCCGCCGTTCGCAGCGTCGCCGAGATGCAAAAAC
>WJLX01000112.1 GCA_014728225.1 Candidatus Coatesbacteria bacterium
CCGGAACCGGCACGGTTTTTGCATCTCGGCGACCGTTGGAGCGGCGGCAACGGTCCGCCTCCGCAAAAACCGTGCCGGCTCCCGGGGCCTTGATCGGTGGAGGTTGAGAGATGTCGCGGTCCGTTGTCCGTCGCGGATTGACAATCAAATCGCCAGTTGCGTCGACCACGGCTCAGTGGGTAAAATAATGCTTCGTTCCTTATACGACCTGATGCCGCTACATGAACCGGGAGGCTCGATGAACCAGCTCGCCGCGCGGGAAACACCGTCATTGGAACACAGAGAGTGGAGCGCCGAGGAGCTCGTACCGGACCTGACGGCCTATCCGCGGACCGTCGCCGAGTTGGTCGAACGCCGCGCCGAGCTGTTGCCCGACCACGACATGGTGATGGGCTTCGTCGGCGAGGAGTTGAGGACGACGACGGGGCGGGAGTTCTACGCCAGGAGTCTGGCGGTCAATGCCCGGCTGCGCGAGCTGGGTGTCGACAAGGGCGACCGGGTGGCGCTGCTCGCGCCCAACAAGCCCCGCTGGGGTATCTGCTACAGCGGCGTGGTCGCCTCGGGAGCGGTGGTCGTTCCCATCGACCCCCTGCTGACCGAGCACGAGTACGGTCACATCCTGCGCGAGAGCCGGGCCAGGGTTCTGCTGGCCCACGACCGCGTCGCCGGCGACGTCGAGGAGCATCGCGAAGACTTTCCCGATCTCGAGGCCGTCATCGACATCGACGGCTGGCCGCTGTTGGACCCCGGCACCCCGACACCGGAGGTCGAGGAGCCGCCGACGCGTCCCGCCCCCGAGGACACCTGCTCGATCCTGTTCACATCGGGCACTACGGGGCAGAGCAAGGCGGTGCGTTTGCTGCACCGCAACCTGGTCGCCAACGCCAAGCAGTTGCTGGAGCGGGTTTACATCGACAGTCGTGACACCTTTGTCAGCGTGCTGCCCCTGTTCCACACTTTCGAGTGTACCTGCGGTCTGCTGCTGCCGCTCTACTCCGGCGCCCGGGTGATCTACACCCCCAGCCTGAAGAGCCGGGACATCATCCGCACCATCCGCGCGGGTGAGGGTAGCATCATGCTCGGGGTGCCGCTGTTGTTCGAGAAGCTGCTGGCGGGCATCCACAGCTCGATCGCCAAGCAGCCGGCCCTCAAACGAGCGGCTTTCCGCGCCAGCCTGGGCCTGGTCAAGCTGGGGCGGGCCGTGCTGCAGGGCCGTTGGGGTAAGGGCATCTTCCACGGCCTGCGCGACAAGGCCGGCATGGCCAAGCTGCGCCTGATGATCTCCGGCGCCGCCGCCCTGGATCCCAACGTGGCTCGGGGCTTCGAGCACCTCGGCTTGCTGTTGATCCAGGGCTACGGCCTGACCGAGACCAGCCCGGTGACCAACGCCAACTATCCGGACTTCGAGCGCGCCGTGCCCGAATCCATCGGCCCCTGCCTCTGGGGCACCGAGGTGCTGGTCTATCAGCCCGACGAGCACGGCCACGGCGAGCTGTGCTACCGCGGCCCCCAGGTGATGCCCGGTTATCTGGACAACGCCGCGGCCAACGCCGCCGTCTTCATGGACGCCGACATCCCGGCGGACACCGAGCTGACGGGTAAAACGCTCTACGCCGCCGGGCCGGGCGTCGACGAGGTTCCGCCAGAGCAGCGCGGCCCCTGGTTCCGCACCGGCGACATCGGCTGGATCGACGCCGCCGGCTACCCGCGCATCGCCGGCCGCCAGAAGAACGTCATCGTCACCGCCGCCGGCAAGAACGTCTACCCGGAGCAGATCGAGGAGTACCTGAGCCGCAGCCCCTTCGTCGCCGAGTGCGTCATCATGGGTCGCAGGCAGCCAGACTCCAACCGCGAGGACGTCGTCGCCGTCATCGTCCCCGACTACGAGCATTTCGATCTCGCCGCCCGGGAGAAGGGCTACCAGCTCAACCAGACCAAGATCCGCGAGACCCTGCGCCGCGAGGTCGGCCGCATCAATGATCAGTTGGCGAGCTTCAAGCGCATCAAGGACTTCGTCATTCGCGAGGAGGAGTTCCCCAAGACCTCGACCAAGAAGATCAAGCGCTACCTGCTCAGGACCGACGTCGTCGAGGCGCCCGGCAAGTAGCCCTTGGTGCTGCACTGCCCCGCCCCCCGTCTACCCGGGGGGCGGTTTTCTGCAATGGGGGTCGGCGCGGCTCGTCGTTGCTTGACTCCCGCCCTTTGGCGGACTATAGTTTGATAGAAGTCACAAGGGAGGTCAGAATGCATTACGTTTTGTTAGCGGTGGTGTTGCTGGCGGGGGTGTGTTTGGCGAGCTTCGAGGTCACCCTCCAGCCCGATGACGACGAAGGGAACGATGCTCATTGTAACTACGAGTATCCAGATTTCTGTTATGGCGATAGGACGCACTTTGAAGTTCTTGGGTCGATTGATTATCCAATAGTCGCCTTCATCGAGTTCCGCGAGCTGGACCATTACGTGGGCCGGGGCTACACGGTGCTCTCGGCGGAGCTGTGGCTGTCGCTGTTCAATAACTGGAAAAACTCAGCCTTGATTCAAACCCGACCGCTGTCTGAGGATGAAATCTGGATCGCCCCGGTGGACGCCGCCTGGGAGGAGATGGAAATCACCTGGAACAACCAGCCGGATATCATCGAGGCCTACGCCGCTGAACACACCTTTGATGCACCGGACTACGGCGAAATGTACTGGGAATCATTTGACTTGACAGAGCTTGTACAGAGTTGGCTTGATGGAGATATACCACATCATGGTATTAGGATGTATGATGGTTATTTGCAGGCTATCTCAGATGATGATCCGTTTATTACTTATGACCCGCGTTTAATAATGACTTTATCAGGAACAGATATAGAAGAAGTAAGTTTTGGCTGGATTAAAGCTCATTTTCAATAGATATACCAAAGGAGTCGCCGATTGTCCGGCGACTCCTTTGCTCTGTAGTAAAAAAACTACTGCTGAATAAACACGAGATAATAGATGTGGTGGGCGGCAAGTTTACCGTTATCAGCTCCGTAGATAGTCTCCAGTATCTCGGCCACGGCTGAGCCAACGCTAACCCACGATGGCTCAAAACTCAGCCCGACA
>WJLX01000113.1 GCA_014728225.1 Candidatus Coatesbacteria bacterium
ATCTCGGCGCCGCCGCGAGCGGCGGGTAAGGTTTCGCCTCCGCAAAAACCGTGCCGGTTCCGGCGCGGCGTGGTCGAGGGGTTCGGGGCGGTCGGTGGCGGGGTTTTCCAGAGTCCGCCGCGCCGCCCATGGAAAAACGCCGCCCCGGCGGCGGCGATAACCTTCCCGTACCAGCACATAACCCCGAGGTTTTCAGCGATGGTCTTCTATGATTATCTGATCCTGATCGCCACCGTGGTGTTGCTCAGTTTGGGCAACTGGCACTTCTACTTCCGCGATCGGCGGTTGAGCTATTTCTTCATCTTCGGTTCATTGGGGTTGTTCGCGTTGGGCTTCGTCTTGTCGGCCTTTGTCCGGGGCGACCTCGACGCCGCCTACGCCCTGATGTTGACCTTCCTGATCGCCTACGTCGCCGAGCGGATCGGTTTCATCATTCTGCGCCGGGTGTTGGCGGCCAAGCACCGTCGGGAGGAGGAAGCGCCGGGTGAACAACAACAGGAGGAGGGTTCCGGCGAGGATCGCGGCCAGTAGGCCGCCGGTCGTAGCCAGACCGTGGGTGGGTCCCAGCTCGAGGGCCGCCAGCGGGGCCAGCAGGATCAGTGCGGGCAGCCAACTGCCCGCGGCCAGGGTCAGCAGGGCGCTCAGGCCGCCGACGAGGAGGCCGCGCGCCGTGGGGACGGCGGCGGCGACGATCAGGCAGCCCCAGACGAGGCGTACGGCGAAGGGCCGTTCGGGTAGCAGTAGGGGCAGCAGGCGGAAGGCGAGGTAACCCAGACCGACGGCGGCGGTCAGGTGGGCGGCGGCGCTCCAGAGGTCGGGTCGGGCGTCGGGCCGGCGCAGTTCGGGGAAGATCAGGACGGCCGCGGCCAGGGCGGCCGCCGTGAGTACGAGCAGGCGGTAGACGCTGGCGGGCTTTTCGGCGGGCGAGCCGCTGCGCCAGATCCAGACCAGGGGCAGGGCCAGGCCGACCAGGACGAAGGTCAACAGGCGGTGGAGGAACTCGAAGGCGGGATCGGCGTCGCAGACCCAGCGCACGGCGCAGAGCCCGCCGTAGGCGAGGAGGATCGCGGCGGCGCCGAGCAGGCGGGCGCGGGGCTGAACCGGGGCTCTGTTCATGTGTGCCAGCGGATGTGCCAGCGGAGCTTTCCGTTTGAGCTGTGCAACCGACCGTCGGGGGTCAGGCAGGGGGCTATGTCCGACAACGCTCCAGTCGAGGCGATTATAGGGCGGTGCGCCGGAGCGGTCAAGGTGCCGGTTCTGCTGGTGCTGTTGCTGGCCGTCGTCGTTCTGGGTGACGGCTACGCCGACGCCCGCCGCCTGGCCGACGAGGGGCGCTACGCCGAGGCCGTCGCCACCCTTGAGGCCTACCTGGAGAGCGGTGAGAGCTTCAGCGATCAGAGCCGCAGCCGCTACGAGAGCCTGCTGTTCCTCTGGCGACGGGAGACGGGGACTGGGGAGGCGGCCCTGGCGGAGTTGCTGCGCCTGCCCGAGCGCTCGTCTGTCTTGGAGCCCGCCGTGGATGCCCTGGCCGTCGAGTTCGCCGAAAACCCGCGGCGTGCGGAGCTGTTTTCGGCGGCCTGTGAAGCCCACCCGGCCTGGCGGACGGTGCTCGAGGAGTTGGGGGTCCGGTTGCTGGCGCTGCGGGCCGCCGATGTCGCCGCGCGCCTGGCCGGGGCCTATCCCAGCGATGCCCGGCGGGTGTTGCGTGAGCTGGCCGATGATCCGGAGTCGGCGGCGACAGCTCTGGCGGCCTATGGGGGTGACGCGCGGCGGCTCGACATCCCGACCTGGAGGCTGTACCTGGAGTTGGTGGAGAGCGCCCGGGGGGGGGCGGCGGCGTTGACGGAGGCCCGGGCGCGGCTGGAGCTCGAGCCCACCCGCCACGACTGCCGCCTCGAGGTCAGCGAGCGCCTGCGCGGGCTGGGCCGTCCGGCCGCGGCCTACGAGCTGTGGACGGGCATCGACGATTCCGGCGACAGCCGCATCCCTCTGGAACGCGGCGAGTGTCTCTACGAGCTGGGACGGGTCGATGAGGCCGTCGCCGCCTGGCGCGGCCTGCTGACCAGCTCGAGCTACCTGACCCCGGGTCGGGTGCGTCAGTTGGCCGACGTGCTGGCCGGTCACGGTCTCACCGACGAGGCCCTCGAGCTGCTGGAGAATCCGCCGACGGGGGAGCTGAGCGACTACGCCCGGCGGATCGTCGAGCTGCGTCTGGGACTGGGGCAGCGTGCGGCGGTCGCCGAACTCCTCGTACGCCTGCTGGAGGTTGAGCCCCAGCAGAGCTGGGCCGCCGAGGAGCTGCTGGGGTTCGGCGCTCGCCGCGAGTGGGCGCTGCTGGCCCTGGAGGCCCTCGGCGACCGCGGCGGACGGCTGTTCACCCGTCTGCGGTTGCGGCTGCTGCTGGCGCCCTGGGCCGTTGAGGAGCCCGACGACGAAGCCGGTCCCCTGGAGCACCCGCTGCGCGAGTCCCGGCCGCGGTGGCTCCTGGCGGACGAGGCCCGCCGGGCGGTGGAGGAGTTGATCGACGGCTGGTCCTCCGGCGGGGAGGAGCCCCGGCACCTCGAGGATTACGCCGTGGAGCTGCTCGGGGCGGCCGTCGAGGCCGGGTTGGCGCAGGACGCTTTAGTTTGGGCGCGTCGCCTGGCCCGGTTACCGGGGCTGGACGCGGGAACGCGGGAGGCGCTGCTGGCCGCGGGTTACGCCCCGGCCGCCGCGGCCGGGCTGCCGGCCGATGCAGGCGCCGTCGCCGATGACCTGAACCAGGTGGGAGCGGTCCCGGCGGTTCGCTGGTTCGCGGCTCGGCACCTGCTCTACGGCGGTGAGCCCCGAACGGCCCTGACGCTGTTGGAAGAGCTGGACCCGGTGGAGGTCTCCGGCTTGGGTTCCCGGCGCGCCGCCCTCGTCGAGGCCCACCTGCGGTTGGGCGAACTGGAGCGGGCGGCGGCGGTTTTCGCTGAGCCCCTGGACGAGGTCCACCCGCCCCGCGAGGCCGATCCGCTCTACGAACTGGCCCGGTTGAAGCTGCTGCTCACGGCGGAACGACCCGCCGCCGACCTTGAACCGGCCGGGGCCGTCGCCACCGCGCGGCTGTTCGTCGAGCTCCACGGCGACGACCCTCGGGCCGCCGAGCTGGTGGAGTTCATTCTGGCCGCCTCCCAGCTCGACGCCGACGGCGATCCGGAGGATTTCCGCCGGCTCTGCGCCGCCTGGGCCGCCGAGATCCACGGTGACTTCTCCGCGGGTATCGAACTGTTGCGGGCCGCCGCCGCGGGGGGCGACGAGTTGTCCCGGACCGCCGCCCTCCGGCTGGCCCGCCTCCTCGAGGCCGACGGACGTCGGCGGGAAGCCCGGGAGGCCCTCGACGGCCTCCTCGAGGACAGCGGCGCGCTGACCGACCAGGCGCTGGCCCTGGCCGCCTACCTGGAGGCCGACTACCTCGACGACCCCGCCGCGGCCCGGGAGCACCTGGCCCGGCTGCTGGCCGACCATCCCCACTCGGCCCTGCGCGAGTACGCCCGGCGCACCCTGGGCGAGTTGATGGAGGATTGACAGGGCGAGCGGTGGGGCGACAGGCTGAGCCATAAGCGGAACCGGCGGGTTGACCCGCCGGTTCTTCACGTCTCTCCCTGTTCCGGCTACGGCCGGTCGTAATGCTGGAACAGCGGCGGCGGCGGCTCGCGCCGTACCCCGTCTAGGCCTTGGACGCGCACTCCGGCGGCGGCCTCGACGACGACGCCGACGGGCCGCAGTTGAAAGTCGGCGCGCTCCATCCCCGCCGGGCCGGTGACCAGCAGGCGGAAGTCCTCGCCCCCGCCCAGGGCCAGCTCGAGGGGACTGAGTTCCATCGCCGCCGCAGCCGCGATCAGGGGTTCGGGCAGCTCGAGGGCCGCTTCCTCGAGCAGTACGCCGACGGCGGAAGCGGCGGCCAGGTGGTGCAGTTGCTCGCCGAGGGAGTCCGAGGTGTCGGCGGCCGAGGTCAACCGCCCGTCGCGCCATAGATTGACCCCGAGTTGCAATTCGATCCGCGGGGTGAGAAAAGCCTTGCGCAGCTTCTCGGAGCCGGCGATGTCGATGTCGGGGTGCTGGAGGTGCCAGAGTCCGGCGGCGGCCTGACCCGTGGGTCCGCTCAGATAGACCGTGTCGCCGACCCGGGCGCCGTCGCGCCCCCCCGTCGCCCAGGTGCTCGGCCGGCGGCCGACGACGGTGACGTCGAGGGACAGCGGGCCGGGGGTGCTGACCAGATCGCCGCCGACGAAGACGAACTTGCCCCAGTCGCCACGCTGGAAGGGCAGGTCCATGTCGTCGGTGGCTCGGAGCAGGCCCCGGTAGAAGCGCTCCAGCAGCTCGATCTCCAGTTCGGGGGGCACGGAGAGGCTCAGCAGACCCCACAGCGGCGTGGCGCCGAAGGGTGCCAGATCGCTCAGCGCGGCCAGGGCGGCCCGGCGGCCGGCGTCCTCCGGTCCGATGATCTCGAGGTCGAAGTGCACCCCCGCCGTCTGGCCGTCGCAGGTCAGCACCAGATCGTAGCCGGCGGGCGGGGTGACCACGGCGGCGTCGTGGCCCGGACCCAGGCGCACCCCCCGGGCCAGGCTGCGGCTGATGCGGTGCAGTCCGCTGGCCGGTTGACGCTCCTCGCGCTCGATCTCCAGCAAGTCCGGACTGGTTTCCAGCAGGTCCGTAGTAGTATAGAGGATGTCGTTGAGGCGCTCGAGGGCGCCCTGCTCGCCCAGCTCGCTCAGCCGCATGGTCGCTCCTTCGGTTGGTGGCCTTGGGCGGGGGGTGTGTCCAACGCCTAGTATAGCAGATGAGACCGCGAGCGGCGAAAAACCGGCCTCGATGTGATGCGGCTCACAGAAACGTACCGGGAAGCCGCTATACTGCCCTAATCGCTCGCGGAGAAGGCCGTTCCATGATCTGCACCCCCGACCGATCCTCGATCCACCTCATGTCGGTTCCTTGACAGACCACGGACAGACCACGGACAGATCACGGAAAGATCACGGCCCGGGAAAAAGCCATCTCATCTTCACCGCGGCTAGAAATTTATCAAGCCCTGTGCTAAACTGTGTTAATCTTTCGCCGGTCACACAGGATAAAAAAACAGCAAAACTCGACGCTTTCCTTACCTCCCTTGAAAACCTCCCTTGAAAACGTCCCTTGAAAACCTGATCATCTATCGTGTCCCAGTCTATCGTGTCCCAGTCTATCGTGTCCCAGTCTATCGTGTCCCATCCGCCGGCCCTTATCGTTCACGCAGCAACCGGCCGGCCAACAAGAGGAGTTAACCATGAAGAAGGTTCTGCTAGTCATGCTCGTCCTGGCCCTGATCATTCCGGCCTTCGCCATCGACAAGAACGGCCTGCTCGAAGCCGGCCTGCGCATCTTCTACTGGATGCCCCAGGGTAACTTCGGTGAAGCCTACGACGCCTCCCTCGGCTTCGGCGCCAAGGTCGGTTACGGCGTTTCCTCAAACTTCGAGGTCGTCGGTGAAGCCTGGTACGGCCTGGCCGACTTCAACGAGAACTACTGGGGCCTGGACTACTGGGATTACGAAGATGCCACCCCGTACCTGACCCAGTTCAGCGCGGGTGCCCGGGTCAACTTCTCCCCCTACAGCCAGTTCGACCCCTACGCCCAGTTGACCGCCGGTTACTACATGTGGGCGATGTACAAAGAGGTCGGTGTCGACACCGACGGTGACGGCGACATCGATGAGTATCAGTACCAGCTCGTCGAGGACGACTCCACCCGCAAGTTCGGCATCAACGCCCGCCTAGGCGGCGAGTTCTTCACCTCCAAGACCATGTCCATCGACGTGGGTGTCGGCTGGAACTCGATCTTCAGCGTCGAGGTCCCCGAGCCCGTCGACGTCGACGGCGACGGCTTCTACGATGCCGGTGAGTGGAACTACGTTGAAGAGACCGTCAACGTGCTGACCTTCAGCGCCGGCGCCAACTTCTACTTCTAGTCACCCGCTCCACCAACGAGGGGCCCCGCCGGGGGCCCCTCGTTGTATCTTCCTTGCAGCTTGCGCCGGTGGAGCGCCCCGCGGCGCGGCGGACGGGGGAGTCCCTTTCCGCGCTCCGATTTGTTATCCTTGGGTTCACAACCCCGAAGGAGGCTTTAGTGAACAAGGCGTTGATGATTCTACTCTGCATCGGCGCGACGGCGGCGGGCGCCGCCGTCGCCGGCGACACCGCCCTGGCCCTCGAGGGTGGCTGGTGGACGCCCCAGGGCGCCCTGGCCGATTCACACAACGGTCTTTGGTCCGTCGGGGCCACCGTGGGCCTGCGCGTTCTGGACGAGCTCGAGGTCTATACCCGGGGCTGCTACGGCGAGGCCGAATTCGTCGAGGATTTCTGGGAGAGCGGGGTGCCGGACTTCGAACCCCGCGGACGGATGCTGTCCCTGGGCCTGGGCGCCCGCTACGGCTTCCCCCTCCAGGCCTTCTTTCCCTACCTGCGCGCCGGAGTGAACTACGGCTTCTGGCTCTCCCATCAGCCAGTGCCCCAGATGGGCTGGTTCCCGGCTCAGAGCGAGGCCTTCGGCATCGATGCCGGCCTGGGCCTCGAATACTTCCTCGTCGAGAGCCTGTCCCTGCGCCTGGACGCCGGCTACACCTACTACTTCAACCTCGAGGTCCCCGAGGGCGTCTGGCAGGAGTCCGAGTTCGGCTCCTACTGGGGGCTGGAGTTCAACGAGGAGAACGTGGGCGCCCTGGCCGTCGGGCTGGGGGTCGCCTGGTACCTCTAGGGGAACCACGGCGCTCGGGACGGCGTATCCCTTAGCGCGCCCCGGCGCCGTCGTGCTATAATCCTCCCCTGTCCGACCACTTCCGAGGGGGTCTGCGGCTCTTGCGTAAACGCTGCCTGATCATTTTCTTACTCATCGTTCTCGCCGTGCCGGGGTTGGCCGTCGATAAGACCGGCCTGTTCTCCGTGGGCGGCCGCGCCGCACTCTGGGCCCCCCTGGGCGAGTTCCCCCAGGCCGTGGACACCAAGGGCCGGGTCGGCCTGACCGTCGGTGTCGGCTTCGCCGAGGCCTGGTCGATCCTGATCAGCGGGAGTTACGATTTCGCCGAGCAAAAGGACGATTACTTCGACGACGCCTTCGAAGACGCCGCCGACGATTTCGCAGCCGACTTCAACATGCTCGAAGCCCACTTCATGCTGCGTTGGAACCTGACGCCCCGGGCCCGCTTCGATCCCTTCGTCCAGTTCGGCGCCGGGATCTTCTCCTTCCCGGTCTACCAGATGCGCGACGACAACGACGACGGCTACGCCGAGCACCTGTCGACCAACCTCGACGAGAACTACGGACCGGTCTACAGCGCCTACGTCGGCATCGGCGGCGAGTTCTTCACCGAAGCCTTCCTCAGCCTGGAATTCGAGATCGGCTACGATGCCGTCTTCGACTTCCCCGTTCCCCGGCGCACCACCGAGGAAGAAGAGGACCTGCGCTACTACTACTACGAAGAACAGCTCCTCCACCTGCTCAGCTTCGGCATCGGCGTCAACCTCTATATCTAGCGCCCGCGACCCCCCTCACTGACCAACCGGCGGCCCTGCGGCCGCCGGTTGGCGCGCTGTCGCTCCATTGCCGGCCAAGCGGCCGACCGGTGAAAACAGCCCCGCGTGAGGCCGACGACCAACGCCGACCAACGCCGCGCCGGAACTGGCACGGTTTTTGCGGAGGGGGACCGTTATCGTCGTGGGTAACGGTCGCCGAGATGCAAAAACCGTGCCAGTTCCGGCGCTCGTGGGGTAGGTATCTTTGACGCTTATCGTTGTCGGGCTGTTTTCACCGGTCGGTCGTCAACGGGGGTCGGGCGCATCACAGGCGGATCACCCGCCGGCCCTCGAGGCGGTAGCGGCCGGCGAGGACCAATCCGGCGGCGGCGGGGTAGAGTTGGTGTTCCTGTTCGAGGATCCGTGCGGCGAGGGTTTGCGGCGTATCGTCGTCGCGGACCTCGACGACGCGTTGGTCGATGATCGGTCCGCCGTCGAGGCTGGCGTCGACGAAGTGGACGCTGCAACCGGCGTAGCGCACACCGTATTCCCAGGCCCGGCGCTGGGCATCGAGTCCGGTGAAGGCGGGCAGCAGGCTGGGGTGGATGTTGAGGATGCGTTCGGGGAAAGCCTCGAGCAGGGGTCGTTTGATCACGCGCATGAAGCCGGCCAGGCAGACCAGTTCGACGCCGGCGTCGGCCAGGGCCGCGGCGTAGTCGCGGGCGTCGTCGCCGGCCAGCTTGGTGCGCCATTTGCGCGGCGGCAGGGCCCGGGCCGGTACGCCGAGTTCACGGGCCTTGGCCAGGCCGGGGGCCGTGGGATTGTCGGCGATGACCAGGGCCGGTTCGGCCTCCAAGCGGCCGTCGCGGCAGGCCTCGATGAGGGCGGTCATGTTGGAGCCCCGTCCGCTGATCAGGATACCGATGCGTTTGGCTGGCACAGGCAAGACCTCCGGTGGGTGGTGACGGCGGCGGGTGTTCGGCCCGGTGGACCCGGCTTGCCCCGGGACCCCCCGAGAGTCTACAATAAGCGGCGACCGCTTGACCAATGGGGAGGCGTGTTGAAAGGGATGACGACGCCGGAGGAGTTGCTGGAGCACTGGGCGGCTGCGGGGCGGCCACGGCGGGTGGTGTTCACCAACGGCTGTTTCGATCTGCTGCACCCGGGCCACACCCGTTACCTGGCGGCGGCGCGGGAGCTGGGGGATTGTCTGGTGGTCGGTCTCAACGACGACGCCGGCGTGCGACGGCTCAAGGGAAAAAACCGCCCCTTCGTCAGCGCGCCGTTGCGCGGCGAGGTGTTGGCGGCCCTGGAAGCCGTCGATTTCGTCGTTCCTTTCGGCGAGGACACACCGTTGGCCCTGATCGAGGCGCTGCGGCCCGATGTGCTGGTCAAGGGCGGTGATTACACCGCGGAGCAGATCGTCGGCGCCGCCGAGGTGGAGTCCCGGGGCGGTCGGGTCGTCGTGCTGCCGCTGGAGGCGGACTTCTCCACGACGGCCCTGGCCATCGTCGTCGCCGAGGGGGTGGCCGGCGACCTGGGTTGGCGCGTCGAGCACGTGCCCTACGGTCCGGGGATGGGGGAGCGGGCGGCGGCGATCAAGGAGGGCCGCGAGCGGATCATCAAGGGTCAGGCCGGCGGGAAGGAATCGTGAAATCGCCCCGGACCCTCTGCGTCATCCCGGCGCGCTACGCCAGCAGCCGGTTGCCGGGCAAGCCGCTCAAAGAGCTGGCGGGGCGGCCGTTGATCCTGCACACCGTCGAGCGGGCCCGGGCGGCGGCCTCCCTGGACTGGATAGTGGTGGCCACCGACGACGAGCGCATCGCCCGGGTGGTGCGTGAAGCCGGCGGGGACGCCGTGGTGACGCCGGAGCTGCCCTCGGGCACCCACCGCGCGGCTCACGTGGCCGCCAAGATCGACTGCCGTTTCGTCATCAACCTTCAGGGTGACGAGCCCCTGGTGCCGCCGGAGCTGCTCAACGCCCTGACGGCCCGGCTGGCGGCCGGGGCCGAGATCGCCACCGTTGTCCACCAGTCGGCCGATGCGGCCGATTACGGCGACCCCAACTGTGTCAAGGTCGTCGTCGACGCCGCGGACCGGGCGCTGTACTTCAGCCGGGCCCCCCTGCCCCACCACCGTGAGGGCCAGGGGCCGCCTCCGGGCGGTTTCCTGCGCCACGTCGGCGTCTACGGCTTCACCCGCCAGGCCTTGTTGAAGGCCGTCGAGCTGCCGGACAGTCCGCTGGAGCGCGCCGAGGGTTTGGAGCAGTTACGCTGGCTGGCCGGTGGGATGGCGATCGACTGCGTGCGTACCGACTGGGCGGGCGTCGGCGTCGACACACCGGCGGATCTGGAGCGGGCGCGACGCCTATTGAGCGAGGAGAATGATGCCCGATAACCATCGACTGGATCACGGCGGCCGGCTGCCCGACGTCGCCCGCGAAGCCCCGACCCACGCCCTGCCGCTGAACAAGGTCGGCGTCAAGCACATCCTCTACCCGATCACGGTGATGGACCGCACCCGGGGCTGGCAGTCGACGGTGGCCCGAGTGAATATGTACGTCGACCTGCCCAAGGACTTCCGCGGCACACACATGAGCCGCTTCATCTCGATCCTCAATGATTTCCGCGGCCGCATCTCCTACGAGACCTTCAAGGAGATCATCAACGAGACCCGGCGGCAGTTCAAGGCCGAACGGGCCCACCTCGAGCTGCGTTTCCCCTACTTCATCGAGAAGACGGCCCCGGTCTCCGGAGAGAAATCACTGATGGAGTACCGGGCCGGTTTCCTCGTCGAGGGCAACGGCGACAATTTCGCCATCACCGATCTGGTCAGCGTCCCGGTGATGAGTCTGTGTCCCTGCTCCCGGGAGATCGCCGAGCGCGGGGCCCACAACCAGCGCTCCGTGGTCCGATTGCGCGTTGACAGTCAGAAGCTGATCTGGATCGAGGAGTTGATCGAGATCGCCGAGGAATCGGCCAGCGCGCCCCTCTACGCCTTGTTGAAGCGCGAGGACGAAAAGGCGCTGACCGAGCGCAGCTACGATAACCCACGCTTCGTCGAGGACATCGTCCGCGCCGTGGCCCATCGCCTGGACGCCGACGACCGTGTCGACGCCTACCACGTCGAGTGCGAGAACTACGAGAGTATCCACAACCACAGCGCCTACGCCAGTCTGGCCCGGGACTGAAGCAGACCGCCGGCCGGTCGCCGGGCGACCATTGCCAATGAGTCCGCGCGGGAAGGGGCGCTCGGGTCGCTCTAGGCGAGGAGCCGGCACGGTTTTTGCATCTCGGCGACCGTTACGGACGAGTTTGACGGTCGGCCTCCGCAAAAACCGTGCCGGCTCCGGTGCCGGATTTGGCCGGGTTTGCACGGCGGCTTGGCAATGGTCGCCGGGGCTTCCGGGGCGGCGGATGCAGCGTTGAGATGCATCCGGCTCCAGCGGATCGAAGTTGAAGGTACGGCTGACGGCTCTGGTGACGGGTTAGCTACGGGCCGGCCGGCTGTCGAAAACCAGCGGTCCGGTACAGAGTTCGTTCGAGATAACACGCTTGCTATCTTCTAGTTACAAGTCTGGTCGGTTTGTCCGCGGGGGTTGAAGCTGGAACGCTTTCTTCAGCATGACTCGATCGGCCGCCAGTTCGATTGGCAACGGTGTTTTACTGCTGAGCGGAATGATTGCTCCGGTTGAGGTCACGATCAATATCGGGTTATCGATATCTGATGGGGTAGAACTAATCCCGTCGCTACCGAGCGTACGATAACAGCGGTCAATCGGACAATTGGCAGCCTGTTCTGCCGGCCTGATTTGGTCCGTTATTGCAGTTCAACGGCCAGGGACAACGGCCCCCGGCAACCCGGCGCCTGGTGGGTACCGCCCGGGGTCACCGGCGGAGTCGACCGTCTAAGCGCCGAACAACTCGCACAGACAAGGGGGTGGCAAGTAGGGCGTTCCGTGGGCGCTGTAATCAGCCCGCGACGACCAGGCCGCTCGCTTTGTTCAGCGCTTGCAATCGATGACGCGGCGGAGCCGTTCCAGCAGATCCACGGGGACGAACCCCGTGTGTTATACTCCGAGGTGACTTGATTATCCTCAAGCTTAATGGGAGGTGCCCCACCGATGCGGTTCAAGGTTTTTTGGCAGCGCACCTGGCGGCTGACGCTCTTCGGAGTCCTGGCCGCCTTTTCATTCACCCTGCTGTATTATCTCTTCCTGCTGTTCACTCCCCAGCCGACCTTCCATTTCAACATCCTCGGCGTCACCGGCTACAGCCGTCTGCTGTACATCGTCGGTGCGTTGACGATCATGCCCCTGATCGGCGGCCTGTTCGCCCTGCTGACGGCGGCGCTCTGGCAGTGGGCGAGCCGGCTGTTCAAGGACCTCGACGATAAGCGCCGTGAGCTCTACGGCCTGATCGCCGTCGCCGTGGTCGTCGTCGGCCTGCTCGGATTTCCGCGCAACCCGGCCAGGTTGGCCCGTATCTGGGTGCTGTCGCCCTATCTGCTTTCGCTGGGCGTCGCGGCGGGCCTGGTGCTGCTGGCGCACCGGGGTTCGAAGGTGGTGCGTTGGGGTCGGCGCGTCGCCGGCTGGCTGCTGGGTTTGATGATCCCGGCCTACGTCGGCCTGTTCTTTTTCGGCGTCGGGCACTTCGATTACCTGCCCCCCGAGGACGACTCCCCCGCCGACAACATCGTCGTCATCCTCTCTGACGCCCACCGCGCCGACGCGGCCTCCCTCTACGGCGGTCCGGCGCCGACGCCCAATCTGGAGCGCTTGGCCGCGATGGGCGTGAGTTACGATTACTGCATCGCCGATTCCAACTGGACCCTGCCCTCGACGGCATCGCTGTTCACCGGCACCGAGCAGGCGGTCCACGGGGTGGACTGGACCATCCCGCTGGCCCCGCTGCCCACCCTGGCCGACCAGCTGCGCCGCCGGGGCTACCGCACCTGGGGCCTGCTGTGCAGCGAGGCGATCAAGCCCTCGACGGGTCTCTACCGGGGTTTCGAGACCTACTGCAACTTTTCTCATCGCCAGGTGACCGCCCTGGGCACCAATTACAACAACTGGAGCACCTACGGCTTCTTCCTCGAGCTGGGCGCCGAGTACCTGGCCGAGGTGTTCATCGACCACGTCAAGCGCATCCCTCTGGAGCAGCTGGTGGAGCTGGCCGGGGAGCTGCCCGCCGCGGGCGGCGTCTTCGCCTATGTTCACCTCTACGAGCCCCACGACCCCTACGCCCCGCCGCAGCGCTACCGGCCCGCCGACGACTACAGCGGTCCCTACGAGGAATCCTCGGGCTTCTTCTATCCGCCCCACGCCAGGGATCGCGGCGAAGCCGTATCCGAAGCCGAAAAGGAGCATATCCGCGGCCTGTACCTGGGCGAGGTGCGCTACGAGGACGAGTATTTGGGGCGCTTCCTCGACGTGCTCGAGGCGCGGGGCCTCCTCGACAACACCGCCGTCTTCTATCTGGCCGATCACGGCGAGCAGTTCTGGGAGCACGGCCGCGTCGGCCACGGCGAGTCGCTGCACGTCGAGGAGCTCCACGTGCCCCTGGCGGCCTACTGGCCCGATGAGTTGGAAGGCGGTTTGCGACACGGCGCCCCAGTCCGGCTGAGCGACGTCTACGCCACCATCCTCGAACTCGGCGGCGTCGACTGGCGCGCTCCGGCGGTTACCGCCCGACCCCTGACCGCGCCGCCGGAGCCCCAACGTCGGCTGTTCGCCGAGAAGCTGGTCCATGACGAGCCCGAGCACCGCGACAACCAGGTCGCCGTCTACGATCCGCGGGGAACCCTGATCCTGCACCGCGCCAGCGGTGAGCTGGAGCTTTACCTGCCCGGCGATTACGCTCAGGAACGCGAGGTCGGTGACGAGTATCCGCTGCTGCGGCGGGAGCTGCTGGCGGTGTTGCTGGAATACGACGCCGTCAACCAGCGGCACCGTCGGAGTTACAATCCCACCCTGCAGGCCCTCAGCGGCGACGACCGCGAGGATCAGCTCGAGAGCCTGCGCTCGCTGGGGTACATCCAGTAGATACCAGCCGTACCCGTGGACCGAGCAAGATGCGAAAAAACAGGGGCGCGCAGGCTTGCGCGGGTCCGCTCAGCTGGGCGAAGCGGGCGGTTGATCCGGTTGCAGCGGTTCACCGCCGACGGGACAGTGCGTCGGGGGGAGCGACGGGTCAGCCGCCGCTGAAGCGGCATCCCGGGGTTTTCCGGCCGGCGGGGTTTTCGTCCAGGTGTTATCATCCCAGGGCATGTCGAGCACCGGAATGAACCGGGGTCCAGCCGACAAGCCGATTACTGAGTAGATGTTCAGGTGGGACTTGCGGCTGTTCGAGGCGCATCGACCCGGAGGCACCGAGCCGTACCGGGCGCAGCCGAATAGAGGCGGCGCGGTCGTTCTCACCGCCCTCGCCGAGGCCTGCACGGTCCGTGGCCTAGCGCAGCGTACGTCTGGCGGGGATGACACCGACGGGTCCAGCCGAGCGGGCCGACTACCGCTCACTCCCCCGGCCCCTTTTGATTAATCGACCTGATTGGTGTATAATCCGGGGGTCTTGAGACTTTCTCAACTTAACCCCCACGGAGCCGCCCCATGGCCGACAACGGACGCGAGGAACGGGACGCCCGGCGCCCCGGCGAGGACGAAAAGCGCTGGCAACTGCGCGTGGCCGTCAACCGCAAGCTGGACACCTTCAAGAACAAGCTGCTCGTCTTCTCGGGCAAGGGCGGCGTGGGCAAGTCCACCGTGGCCGCCAACCTGGCCGTCTTGCTGGCCGAGCGCGGCCGCAAGGTCGGGCTGCTGGACATCGACTTCCACGGCCCCTCGATCCCCAAGCTGATGGGCGTCGAGGGCAAGCAGATGCCCACGGTCGGCGAGGACGTCGCCCCGGTCATCGGACCCGCCGGCGTCGAGGTCGTCTCCCTGGGCTTCCTCCTGGCCGACCCCAAGCAGGCCACCATCTGGCGCGGGCCGTTGAAGATGGGCGTCATCCAACAACTGATCGGCACCGTGGCCTGGAGCGAGCTGGACTGGCTGATCATCGACTCCCCGCCGGGCACCGGCGACGAGCCGTTGAGCGTGGCCCAGACCATCGTCGGCGCCTACGGCCTCCTCGTCACCACCCCGCAGCGGCTGTCGACGGCCGACGTGCGGCGCAGTATCGGCTTCGCCGAGAAGGTGGGTATGGAGCTGGTCGGTGTCCTGGAAAACATGGCCGGTCTCGTCTGTCCCCACTGCGGCGGCGAGATCGACGTCTTCGGTTCCGGCGGCGGGGCGGAAATGACCACCGAGGCCGAGGTGCCCTTCCTGGGCAGCGTGCCCCTGGACCCGCGCGTGGTGGGCGGCGGCGACGAGGGCCGACCCGTCGTGCTCGAGCTGCCCGATTCGCCGGTCAGCGCCGCCCTGAAGCGCGCCGCCGACAAGCTGCTCGAGCTGGAATAACCCCGCCGCCAAGCCTGACTGCTGTGAACGGGCGGGGTCTCCCGCCTGTTCGTTTGTCGATCCAGCCCGAGGAGCGAAGATGCGCTGTCACGACTGCCGCCTGGACCACTCCTGCACCAACGGCCGCAACTGCACCCCCTGGGACGTCGAGGAGCACGCCGCGCGCTACGACGATCAGTCACGGCGACTGCTGGACGCCGCCGCCGAGGTGGAAGCCGAGGGCTACCTCGAGCTGACCCGGCTGGAAGAGTTCGCCCTGTTCTGCCGAAAGCTGAACGTCGAGCGCGTCGGGTTGGCCTTCTGCATCGGCTCGGCCGAGGAGGCAGCCGTCGTCGGCGCCTTCCTCGAACGCCGGGGCTTCGCGGTCTCCTCGGCCTGCTGCAAACTCGGCGGGGTGCCCAAGGAACGCTTCGGCCATCCACCCGTGGCCGGCTCCTCGGGCGGCTCCTGCTGCAACCCCCTCGGCCAGGGAGCGATCCTGGAACGCGACGGCTGCTCGATCATCGGCTCCATCGGCCTCTGCGTGGGCCACGACGCCCTGCTCAACCACGGTGCAACGATCCCCGTGGTGACCCTGATCGCCAAGGATCGGGTCACCGGCCATAACCCCGCCGCGGTGATCTACAATCAGTACCTGCGCCGCCGGCTGGAATAGGGAGGACTCTGATCACGAAGACGTCGGCCCGCCACGGCGAACGGTAAACGCGGAAAGCGCGCTGCACCGCCGCGCCGAAGCCGCCGACAGAACACCGTCGGCAACCGGAGGTCGACGACGGCTCCGCGCCGGAACTGGCACGGTTTTTGCGGAGGCGGACCGTTAAAGGCGGCGCTAACGGTCGCCGAGAAGCAAAAACCGTGCCAGTTCCGGCGCGGCGGGGGGCGGGGTTTTCAGCGGCTTCGGCGCGGCGGGTGTATCGGCGGTCGCGTGACAACCCACTTGTACGTCAAGGGGTTGCGTCGGGTTCCAAAAAGGGGCTTGACTTGCCTTTTTCACCTGTGTTAGATTTCCACGCGAATTGACCGGGTGTCAGAAACCAGTGTTCGGCAGGTTCCGGCGCCCACGAAACGCCCACGAAACGGCCACGAAGAAACGCCCACGAAACGCCAACGGAACGCCAACGGAACGCCCACGGAAAACAACTAACGGTTAAGGCTTGCGTTTGGGTTTTTTTACCCTGCCGTCGAAGGTGAAATGAGCTACTGCGGTAAAAGGTATCCCGGACATTTGGATCGCCGGAGTCAGAGCGGCGGCTGCCAGGTTTCGCGCCGGTTGGCCATCCGCTCGGCGCAGATGGCCGTGCACGAGCACCAGCTCATGCACGACCTGTTCGGCTATTACCGTGATGAAACGGGAAACGGCAGTACAACGCTCGTGTTCTGAATCGGGGAAACGCCTATGGTTTGGCGTTTCCTTTTTATTAACCGTCGCCGGGTGCAGCGTTCAGGTCGCGTTGCGCCGACCACGGCCGGCGAAATGAAGGCGCTAATCAAGCCGCTTTTCGGGCGCCGCAGGCGTCCGACCGACACCGCCACGGTGTCGTCCAACCGCGTGACCGGCTGTGCCGGGAGCGTGCAAACAAGTGGGGGATCCCGTCCGTTTCCGGACCTTATCTCCCCGAACAACACTTAGCTGGTCTGCTTTTGACGTTCGTTGTCAACGTCAACTAAAGAAACCTCAAAGGAGGCTTACGTGAAGAAGTACACCATCATCCTGGCCCTGCTGGCCCTGGTTCTGTCCCTGGGCTTCATCGGCTGCGACGAAGAGGGCGAAGAGGCCGACGGTGAAGACACCGAAGAAACGGCCGAGGCCGACGGCGATCTGCCCGTCATCGCCGTCAACGGCTCCACCACCGTCACCCCGATCATGCAGAAGGTGGCCGAGGTCTATGAAGGCGCCGAGCTGACCATCTCCGGCACCGGTTCCGGCGACGGCATCAAGGCCCTCATCGACAACAACTGCGACGTCGCCATGGCTTCGCGCAAGATGAAGGACAAGGAAGCTGAAGAGGCCGCCGCCAACGGCGTGGAGACCGAAGAGGTCGTCATCGCCAAGGACGGCATCGCCATCGTCGTGCATCCGGACAACCCCGTCGAAGAGCTGACCATGGAACAGCTCAAGGAAATCTACCTCGGCAACGTCAGCGACTGGTCCGAGTTCGGCGGCTCCGGTGAGATCACCGTCGTGACCCGCGAGAGCTCCTCCGGTACCTTCGGCGTCTTCTCTAAGCTGGTCATGGACAAGGAGCCCGTCGTGGCCGAAGCCGTGCAGCAGAAGTCCAACGGCGACGTCGTCCGCACCGTCGCCGGTGCCGAAGGCGCCATCGGCTTCATCGGTCTGGGCTACCTGGACGACTCCCTCAAGGGCGTCAAGATCGACGGTGTCACTCCCTCCGTGGAGACCGTCGTCGACGGCAGCTACCCCATCAGCCGTGACCTGAACCTCTACGTCCCCGCCGATCACCCCGAGCACGTCGCCGCTCTGCTCGAGTGGATCAAGAGCCCCGAGGGCCAGAAGATCGTCGAGGAAGAGGGCTTCGTTCCCCTGAACTAGTTTCCTCCCCGGAAGCTGGTTAAGCAGTAAATAACGTGGGCGGCGGTCGCTATCCGCCAACCGGAAGTGCCGCCGCCCCGTAAAACGAGCAAAAAGCAAATGGCCAAAGACAGCGAAAGCAGCATCAAAACCATCCTGACCGTCTTCGCCGTGCTGTCCCTGGTGTTCCTGGCCGGCATCATGGTCACCCTGATGAGCCAGGCCGTGCCTTTCTTCGGGGAGTACAACTTCGGCGAGTTCCTGACCGGGACCAAGTGGTACCCGACCCAGGAGACCCGCGACGAGGAGGGCGAGTGGCAGTACGATCCGGACTTCGGTCTGTTGCCGCTGCTGTGGTCGTCAATCTATGTCACAATCCTGGCCCTGGTCATCGCCGTACCGCTGTCGATCGGCTCGGCCATTTTCCTGGCGGAGATCGCCCCGCCCTGGCTGCGCGAGGTGGTCAAACCGATCATCGAGCTGCTGGCGGGGATCCCCAGCGTCGTCTTCGGCTTTGTCGGTATGGTGTTGATCGGGCCGTTCATTAAAGAGCTCTTCGACCTGCCCATCGGTCTTAACGCGCTCAACGCCGGTATCATCCTGGCCTTCATGGCCTATCCGACGATCACCAGCCTGGCCGAGGACGCCATCACCGCCGTGCCCAACGATATCCGCGAGGCCTCGCTGGCCATGGGCGCCAACCGTTGGGAGACGATGAGCCGGGTGGTCCTGCCGGCCGGCAAGTCCGGCATCTACTCCGCCATCATTCTGGGCTTCGGCCGCGTCGTCGGCGAGACGATGACCGTGCTGATGGTCGCCGGCGGCGGTACGGCCCTGACTCTGGACCCCCTGGTGCCGATGCGGCCGATGACGGCCACCATCGCCCTGGAGATGGGCGAGGCCGTCCAGGGCGGCACCCACTACCACGCCTTGTTCATGCTGGCCCTGATCCTTTTCGTCATCACCCTGGGCTTCAATATGCTGGCCGAACGCATCTCGCGCCGCAGCAGCCTGAAAGCCAAGTAAACCGCCATGAGCACCAAATCACGCAACGCGCGCGCCAAGGTCATGTTCTCGCTCTGCGGGGCCTCGATCTTCATCGTCTTCGGCATGCTGATGCTGATCCTGGGCTTCATCATCGCCAAGGGCGCCCAGGTCATCAGTTGGGAGTTCCTTACCGAGCTTCCCAGGAACTCCATGACCGAGGGCGGCATCTGGCCGGCGCTGATCGGCACCCTGCTGCTGTCCCTGGGGGCGATCATCTTCAGCCTGCCCCTGGGCGTGCTGGCCGCCATCTACCTCAACGAATACTCGCGCGAGGGCAAGCTGCGCCGCTGGATCCGCATCGGTGTCAACTCCCTGGCCGGGGTGCCCTCGGTGGTCTTCGGCCTGTTCGGCCTCTCCCTGTTCGTCAATATCCTCGACTTCGGCATGAGCCTGCTGGCCGGGGCCCTGACCCTGGGGCTGCTGGTGTTGCCGACGATCATCCGCGCCACCGAGGAAGCCCTCAAGACGATCCCGATGAGCTTCCGCGAAGCCTCCCTGGCCATGGGCGCTACGCGCTGGCAGACGACGCTGCGCGTGGTCCTGCCCGCCGCCGTCGGCCAGATCATGACCGGCGTCATCCTGGCCATCGGCCGCGCCGCCGGGGAGACCGCCCCGATCATGTTCACCGCCGCCGTATTCTATATGCGCAAGGTAGAAATCGGCTTGTTCAAGCCGGTCATGGCCCTGCCCTACCACATCTACGCCCTGATGACCGAAGGTACCCACCGCGTCGAGCAGACCGCCATGGCCTACGGCACGGCCGTGGTGCTGCTGATGCTGGTCCTGTTAATCAACGGCGTGGCCATCTGGCTGCGAATCCGCACGAGGAAGCAGAAGAAATGGTAGAGACCCCGACCGTCAAGAAGACCCATCAGTTGCTGCCGCCGGAGCAGCTCAAGCCCAAGTTCTACATCGAGAACCTCGACCTGTGGTTCAGCGACGCCCACATCCTCAAGGATATCACCTGCAACCTTCCCGAGAAGCACGTCACCGCGGTGATGGGTCCCTCGGGTTGCGGCAAGAGTACCTTCCTGCGGGTTCTCAACCGGATGCACGACCTCAATCCGGACTGCAAGATCACCGGTTCGGTCAAGCTGGAACAGACCAACATCTTCAGCCCCGAGGTCGACATCAACGACCTGCGCAAGGATGTCGGCATGGTCTTCCAGCGCCCCAACCCCTTCCCCAAGTCGATTTTCGAGAACGTGGCCTACGGGCTGCGCATCCACGGCGAGCGCAACCATAAGATCCTCGAGCAGCGCGTCGAGGACGCCCTGCGCGACGCCAACCTCTGGGACGAGGTCAAGGACAAGCTGCAGCAGTCGGCCTTCGAGCTCTCCGGTGGTCAGCAGCAGCGCCTGTGCATCGCCCGGGCCCTGGCCATCAAGCCCGACGTCCTGCTGCTCGACGAGCCGGCCAGCGCCCTGGACCCCATCTCGACGGCCCGCCTCGAGGAGCTGATCGAGGAGCTCGAGGGCCGCTACACCGTGGTCATCGTTACCCACAACCTGCAACAGGCCGCCCGCGTCTCCCAGTACACCGCCTTCCTGATGCTGGGCGAGCTGGTCGAGTTCGGCATCACCGACGAGATCTTCACCGCCCCCTCCGATGAGCGGACGGAGAACTACCTGCGCGGCATCTTCGGCTAGCCCCGCCCGCGCACCGAGTGGAAAAAAGAGGCGAAAACGGTTAAGATGTACGTGCTGGACTGATACATTGTTTCAACTGCAACCGACGGTCACCTTGGAGACAGCATGCTCGAGAAACGGATCCAGAACCTCGATGATCAGCTCAAGGAGATGGCCGGCCACGTCCGCCAGATGATCGAGAAGGCGGTCAAGGCCGTCAAGGACAAGGATCTCAAGCGCATCAGCGAGGTCAACGAGGCCGATGAGGTGCTGGCCAACCAGATGGAAACCTGGAACCTCGAGGAGGCCGTCCGCGTCATCGCCCTGTTCCAGCCCATGGGCGAGAACATCCGCCGCCTGATCACCATCGTGCTGACCAATCGCGACCTGGAGCGCATCGGTGACCACGCGACCAACATCGCCGGTCACGCCCGCTTCCTGGCCGAGAACGACCACGATCGTGTACCCACGGGCATCAACGCCATGGCCGAGATCGCCCTGCTGATGGTCGATCACAGCATCCAGGCCTACAAGTCCGGCGACGAGGAACTCGCCAAGCGGGTCATCTACCGCGACAATGAGCTCAACCGGCTGACCAAGCACACCATCGGCCACCTGCTCAAGGAGCTGGCCACCAACTGCGACGATCCCGAGTGCGATGAGGTGCTGGAGACCGAGATCCTCTGGCGCCAGGCGATGATCTGCCGCAACCTCGAGCGGGTCGGCGACCACGCCACCAACATCGCCGAGAGCGTCCTCTTCGTCGTCGAGAGCCACCTGCACCTGCATCACAAGCGGGAGATCGCCGAGGAGATCCGCCGCCTCGACGGCAAGACGGACGCCGGCGGAAACGACGAACCCGTCGAAGAGGACTAGGTGGCCTGACCCGCTCCACCGACTCCGCGGCGAGGTTGAACCGCCGGTTAGACACAGATTAACCGCTGAATAATCGCTGAATAACCGCTGATGGTTTCCCGACTGATCAACCAACGCTGAGATAACTATAAGCGATAACTATAAGCTTAGACCAACGATAAGCCAACAGCGCCCAGCGGTAACCCGTTGAAGTGTCAGAGTGAGAAGTGTCATAGTGAAGGGATAAAACGGTTTACATGTCGGCGGAGATATGCTAGACTACCGTAATTCTTTATCCGCAGCGCATATTAGCGGATAAACCCATGCGGTTCACTGTTTTCGGGCGATTTCTTCCGCCCGAGGAGCCGGGAAAAATCAAAAACCCGGTAGCGAAACAAGGCCGTCAGGCCGCAAGCTTTAACCAACCCTGGGCGGCGACTTCCGCCCGACGAACCCCGGCGGTTCGTGCAGCAACCCCGCAAGGGGTCGGCCTTCGGGCTGAAAAAGTGTGTGTTAGCAGCACCTGACTCGATCGGACCTGACCGTCCGCGTCGACTAAAACAAAACCTGAAACCTGGAGGTAAAGAGTGAAGAAGCTACTCACCATTCTGGCCGTTTTGGCGCTCGCCACCATGTCCCTGGCCAGCGTTACGGTTTTCGAGGGCGAGCAGAAGGACGTTGATTTCAAGGTCAAGGTCGGCGGCTACTTCCAGTTCCGCTGGGACTACGACCTGAACAACGCCGAAGGTAACGAAGCCGAGGGCGAAGGCAACCTCAAGGTCAAGCGTGCCAAGATCAGCTTCAAGGGCGACATCGGCGACTACTGGTCCTTCAAGGTCGTCGACTACGTCTCCAAGCCCGAGCTGGAAGAAATGGTGTTGACCTTCCAACCCGCCGATCTGTTCTGGATCGACTTCGGTCTGCTCAAGCCGGCCGGTTCCTACCTGCACAACTACAGCTCCTCGAAGCAGCCCTTCGTGGACCGTCCCGCTCACGACGGCTGGATGCCCAGCTTCTCCGAGGGTATGGCCCTCAACTTCGAGTACGAGAACTACATCCATCTGGCCATCGGCGTCTGGGACAACGACAACCTCGAGGCCTTCGAGACCACCGGCGGCGGCACCGACGCCCTGTCCGACATGGACCTGACCGTCTGGGCCAACAGCAAGTTCATGAAGGGTCTCAACCTCGGCGGTTTCTTCTACATGGGTAACGACCGCAGCGTTGAGGGTCTCGACGACGTGTTCATCCCCGTCATGGCTTACGGCGCCCACGCCAACTACACCTGGGACTACATCTATGCCGGTGTCCAGTACGTCGGCGGTTCCTGGAACATCTCCGAGGGCGTTGACGCTAACGGCGACACTCCCGAGGATTGGGAAGCCGATGACGTCTCCTTCATGGCCTTCTCCGGTGACCTGCTCGGTCGCTTCGCCATCGGCAGCGACTTCCTCGATATGATCGAGGTCGGCGGTCGCTTCGAGATGCTGGATCCGAACACCGACGGCGACGCCGAGTCCGACAGCTGGACCTTCATCACCGGTGGTTTCAACCTGTACTTCACCCCCGACCACTTCGCCAAGCTGCAGTTCAACTATGTCCACACTCTGCCCGAGGACGAGGATGTCCAGGGTGAGCAGGACGGCCAGATCGAGGCCATGCTGCAGTTGAAGTTCTAAGCACCTTTGGATTACGTCGGAGCCGCCCGCGCGGCGGCTCCGACAACATCCGCTCCCTTTCCTCCGGGGCAACACAGTTAACTTCATCACCCCCTATGACAGCTCCTTGGTGAACGTTGACTAACGGAAAACCGGAGGAAAACCCGGGGACGGCCTCAGCCGTCTCCGTTCCCCTTTCCCGCGAGGGCCGGATTTAGGTAAAGACGATACAACCCGACAGAAGCGTATCTCAAGCCGTAGCTCTATGATATTGCACCCTTTAGGGGTGTTTTTTTATTGGAATGTCAAATCGGTTGCGGGTCGGTTGAGGACTGAGTATCCAACATCAGCTCGGGGCTTGATGCACCGCCCTTTATCTGTGGAACGAGGCTCGAACCCCCTGCCCGATTCTTCGCCCCGCCGGGCGGGGTACGGAGCCCCCGACCGGTGCTCCCTGCGTCGACTAACAGCCGGGGCCGCCCGCCTGGACGACCCCGTTCCGACACACGCTTCAAAACGCTACAGCCCCGGCGGCAGCTCCCCGCCCAGGTTGCGCGGATCCAGCCCCAGGGACTTCAGCTTGCGCCGACCCTTCTTGCCCGACAGGCCGCTGAAGGCCTTGGCCATCTGGCGGTACTGGTTGAGCAACTGGTTGACCCGGGCCACGGTGACCCCGGAACCCCGGGCGATCCGCCGCCGCCGGGAGCCGTCGATGATATTGGGATAGCGGCGCTCCTTGGGGGTCATCGAACCGATGACGGCCTCGGAGCGCCGCAGCTCACGCTGCAGTTGGTCCTCGTCGGCCCCGGCCGCCAGGGAGCGCATCCCCGGCACCATCCCGATGATCTCGCTCATATCGCCCATCTGGGCGATACCGCGCAACTGCTCGGCGAAGTCGTTCAGGTCGAAGCCGCCCTTGAGCAGTTTCTGCTCCAGTTTCTTCGCCTGCTCCTCGTCGTAGACCCGCCGGGCCTTCTCCGCCAGCCCGATGACATCGCTCAGGCCCAGGATGCGCCGGGAAAGACCGTCGGGACGGAAGACGTCCAGGTCGTCGGGACGTTCCCCGGTGCCGACGAAGCGCACCGGCAGCCCCAACCCGCCGGCGATCGAGAGGATGCAGCCGCCGCGGGCGTCGCCGTCCAGCTTGCTGACGATCACACCGTCGAGCTCCAGCCGCTCGTGGAAGGCCTCGGCCACGTTGAGAGCCTCCTGGCCCGTCATGGCGTCGACGACCAGCCAGACACCCTGGGGCCGCAGGGCCCGCTTCTGCTCGACCAGCTCCGCCATCAGCTCCTCGTCGAGTTGGAGCCGCCCGGCGGTGTCGACGATGGTCAACTCGTGGCCCTGGGCTTCGGCCAAACGCTTGCCGGCCAGGGCCGTCGCCGTCGGTCCCTCGACGAAGGGCTCGCGAGGGTAGACCGCGGTCTTGATCAGATCCGCCAGCTTGACCAACTGCTCCCGGGCCGCCGGTCGCCGGGTGTCCGTGGCCACCAGCAGACAGGAACGGCCTGCGGCGCCGAAGCGCCTGGCCAGCTTGGCCGCCGTCGTCGTCTTGCCGCCACCCTGCAGTCCCACCAACATCACCAGGGCCGGACGGGGCAGGTTGAGCCGGGCGTCGCTGCGCTCCAGCAGCACCCGCAGCCGCCGCTGGACCACGCCGATGAAGTGCTGGCCCGGCGTCAACGATTCCAGCACCTCCGCGCCGAGGGCGTCCTCCTTGACCCCCTTGAGGAAACGCTTGACCACGCGCAGGTTAACGTCGGCCTCCAGCAGGGCCACCCGGACCTCGCGCAGAGCCTCCTTGATATTCTGCTCGCTGAGCTTGCCGCGCCCGCTGAGACGCTTGAACAAACCGCCGAGCCGCCTGGTCAATCGTTCGAACATCTTCGTACCTCTGGCTTACAGCTAACCTTACACTGACGAAAAGCACTACACCCAACCACCCGTAGCGGCTCGGAACGTTGAAAAACAGCTACGGCTGCGCTGAGCCGCCGCCGCCGGAACTGGCACGGTTTTTGCGGAGGCGGACCGTTGCCGCCGTCCCAACGGTCGCCGAGATGCAAAAAC
>WJLX01000114.1 GCA_014728225.1 Candidatus Coatesbacteria bacterium
GTTTTTGCATCTCGGCGACCGTTGGGACGAATGACAACGGTACGCCTCCGCAAAAACCGTGCCGGTTCCGGCGGCTCACGCTGGAGACGCCGCCGCGGCCGGGGGCGGTTTTTCAACGGTCGCTGAAGCGGGTTCTGCTGTTGGGAGCGGTTGACGGGGCGATTCGAACCCCCACGAGGGTCAAGCTCACCAGATCCTGAGTCCAGCGCGTCTACCAATTCCACCACTTCGGCACGGTCGGGGCGGGACAGTTTACCGGCGCTCGAAAAAAAACCCCATCGCGGGGGGGGGGGTGCGGTTATGGTTGTCGGTACTGCTACGCCTAATAAAAAAACCCCTGCGCGGGAGGGGGTGGTAGGTTTCGCGGCTGGCGCAGCTTTCGCGGCTGGCGCCGGCGGTTGGTGCCGAAGGTGGGATTCGAACCCACACGAGCGGAAAGCTCACTAGACCCTGAATCTAGCGCGTCTACCAATTCCACCACTTCGGCACGGCGGGTGGAATTATAGGCCACGGGGGTGGTATAGTCAAGGTTTTTGCGGGAACCTGAGTCGGCGCTCAGCGTATCATAGGCTGGCCCCCGCGGCGGTTTTACAGCATCCCGGGCGGACCACGCCGCCGAGTGTTCATCCCCCACCTCAACGAGGAAGCGATCGATGGGCTATCATCCCGGTCAGAAGTGCCCCTTCTCCGGCATCTACCGTTGCGACAACTGCCGCACCGAAGTCAGCCTCAAGCGCGGCGACAACTTCCCGCCCTGCAAGTGCGGCGAGGGCGAGTGGGTGCTCATCCGCCCCGAGCGCAAGAGTTTTCGTTGAGTTCGGTTTTCACTCCGGGTCGCGGCGGGGATTATGAACCCCCGCCGTGGCTCTTCCATTCGAGGAGCGGCTTGTCCGGTTCGGCGGGGCGGCCGAGGACGGGGACGACCCGACCGGGCTGGAACCGGGGCACCGTCATTTGCCAGACGCTGATCTCGAAGCTGACGTTATCGAGCGCGCCCCGGTCGTCGTGGTGCTCGAGGGTCAGGCTGACGAGTCAGGGCTGGTCGTTGACGGCCACCGTGCCTGCGCGGTCTCGCCGCTTGTCTCGATGACGCCCCGGTCGGGTAGGCCGGGTTTCTTGATGTGGCCGTCGTCCTTCGAACCGAAAACGGAACCGAAGCAATGAACCGCAGAAGGCTGGGACAAGCTTGCCCCAGTTGAAGGAAGAAACCGGGCGGGGGAGCAGGACGGTCGGCACCAGACCCCAGACCGACAGCCATCGAGGCGGCACGTCGTCGGGCTCCACGCCGAAGGCCGGGATGACGACGAAGCTGATCTGCGCGATGATGACGGTTGGCGGCGGCAGGCACCACTTGCAGTTATCGGCGTTGCGCCGCAGGTGTCTCCCCCTGGTGCTTCGTCGCTTTTGACGCTGCCGAGCTTGAGCGGTTCACCGTTGCCGCCGCTCCCCGCCGCAGCGGTGTTGTCGTTCGGGGGCGTTCCGACGCGAGCCCGTCGGCGACTCTATCCGGAGCGCCGGGGTGGACCCGGGGATATGGTGGCCGAGCGGCACGAGCAGCCCCGCCGTATCGTGTTCAACGGGGCGGATGTAGCTTCATCCGCCCCGCTTCGTGGTGAGCTTGAGAATGTAGCGTGTCGGCGGACGGGCCGCCCGTTCTAGGTGATGTGGACCGTCAGCTTGGTGCCGTCGGTGGGGTGGATGCGGCAGGGGAAGGTCTTGCCGACCCGGGCCTGCATCATCTGGATGACCTTGGTGGGGAAGGGTGTCTCTTTGGTGAAGCTGTAGGGTTCGCCGTCCTCGGGGTCTACGTCGTAGGTGATGGCGACGACGGGATTGTAATCCTCGCTGCGTCCGGTGGGTTCGATACTCACCAGGGTGGCCCGGCCGTCGATGCCCTGCTCGTCGATCAGGCGCTGATCGACGGAGCTGCGCTTGGCGCCGTAGGACGGCGCCTGGGAGCGGGAGGCCCCGGCGCCCTGCCAGTCGATGATGACCTTCATCGGGTCCTCGGGGTGGACGAGGACGGGGATCACCGCGCCGGGCTGGAACTGGGGTATCGCCGAGCGGGGGATGATGGTGTCGAAGCTGACCAGATAGGGCGTGTTGGAGCCGTCGTCGATTTCGAGCTGCAGGTTGAGATAGGGCTGATCGTTGATGGTGATCGTTCCGCCCTGGCTCGATTCGCCCAGCGCCTGAACCGTTCCCCGGGCCGCGATGCCGTGCTTCTGAATGAACTTTTGCTCCTTGGAGCCGAACAGGGCCTTGAAGGCCCCGCCGAAGGATTTGAAGACGGTGAATAGCACCGGGATGACGATGGCGCCGATGAGGATGATGGTGAACCAGCCCTCGCCCAGCTCCTGCTCCAGGTCCAGGCCCAGGGCCGGCAGGACCAGGAAGAACAGGATCGGCACCAGGAATGGCAGGATGAACAGGGTCCAGTTGAAGCCGCCCTTGGCCATGGCGGAGCCTCCTTCTGCTGCTGTTAGTGGGGATACTGACTACTATAGACGTATTTTAATACAACAGCTCAGCCGGCGTCGACCGGAAAAGCGTCGGCCAGGCGGCTCCGGTCGATCACGCACCTCGTCGGCGCGGTCGGATCTACCAGCAGGGGCAGCCGCGCCCCGGGGCGCAGTACGCCCATCAGCCGCGGCGAGGCGAAGAGGCGACACACCCCCTCGTACTCCGCTCCCCGCAGGCGATAGTGCAGGCGTAGCCGCAGGGCGCGGGCGTCGTTGATCTCCCTGACTCCGCCCAGCTCGTCTGCGTCGAAGTCAAGCAGTCGGCCGGTCAGCGCTTCGCCCCGGCGCCGCAGGCGGCGCTCGAAGCGGTCGGTGCCGTAGTAGCGTCGCAGTGGACCGCGAACGGCGGCGGCGATCGAGCCCCCGAGCAGCCCCACGCCCAGGGTGACCAGCCCGACGATGAGAGTGGTGAACAGGCCCTCGCCGAGCAGGGCGACGGCGTCCACGCCGAAGACCGGCAGCAGGGTGGCCGTCAGGGTCACCAGGATCAACAGAACCAAACCGACGACAAAACCCTTCATCCGCCACCTTCCGCCCTTCTTTTCTCAACCTGCGCCGCAACCGAAACTATCATACCCGGTGGGGTGCTCACCCGCAAGCCGGTCGTCCGGCAGAATAAACCCGCCCGCCGGTTCCCTCGAAGACCGGCGGTGTAGTACAATCGACCCGCAACCCGGCCCGACGAACCGGCCGCAACCCAGCGAAGACCAACCATGACCTATCTCATGCTCGCCCTGGGCATCGTCTTTAACGCCGGCGCCAACATCCTGATGAAGGTGGCGATGACCAGGATCGGCACCCTCGAGGACCTCGGTTTCGGCAGCTACCTCAAGGGCATGCTCACCAGCGCCTGGCTGTGGAGCGGGCTGGTCAGCTTCGCCCTGGCTCTGGCCTGCTACACCTACGTCCTCTCCAAGATCAACCTCTCCGTGGCCTACCCCGTCTTCACCTCGGTGGGCTTCGCCATCGTCATCCTGGTCAGCATCTTCATGCTCCACGAGACCGTCACCTGGTGGCAGGTGGCCGGGTTCCTGCTGATCATCGCCGGCGTCTGGCTGGTCATCAGCCGCCAGGCGGCTTGATGCTCGGCGACGGCTTCCCTTCCGCGGGGCGGAAATGGCCGCTCATACCCTGCGGGTGAAATGCCCGGTCGGTGAAAACAGTTTATTTATTACTCTTGGGATTATAAGCTGATTATGAACAGGCGCGAAGTCTGCTCCCGAGGTAGTTTAGCGTGCTATCGGCGTCTCGATGGTTGAAGCTGAATTCCATTTCAAGGATAAAGAGTCTGGAGTTGCGCTTGAAACATCAGTGGTCGGCTTTTAGCCGTCGTTTGGCGTAGCCCCGGAAGTTCTCGAGGCCGTTGATATGTGTCCGTCCA
>WJLX01000115.1 GCA_014728225.1 Candidatus Coatesbacteria bacterium
CGGTTTTTGCGGAGGCGAACCGTTATCCTCGCCCCAACGGTCGCCGAGATGCAAAAACCGTGCAGGTTCCGGCGGATGTTGAGCTCCAGCCGACGGCGGCAGTTTTTCGCGGGGCACGGGTCATGGCTATTGGTGTGGGTAGAGGACGACGCGGATAGAGGACGACAACGCTGTTTGGGTCTGCTAAAATCCAGGGGTGGTATAGGTTGCAGTTACTCTCCCAGCGAGGGGTGATCGTGGTGAACAGGACCGCCATTGTTATCGCAATCCTATTGACGGCCGTCGCCGGGCTGGCCGACAACGCCGATTTCCGCGTCGCCGACGTTTTCGAATCAGCGCAGGTCGAAGACCTGCACCGCATCGACGGCGGCGGGGACGTCTTCTCCGGCGCCAGGTTGCGTTTGAGTTCAGCGGGCGACTACGTCGAGTACGTCTTTTTACCCGATATGCAGGACGGCGCCGACCGCGGTGGGACCGTCGGCTCACTCGACGATTTCGCCTGCGCCCGTTATTCGCCCTTCCGGGCCCAGTCGGCGACCCTGACCCTCGACGGCCGGGGGACGCTTCGGGTGACCTGCAGGCGCTACGGCGAGCGTCCGGCGGACGCCCTGGAGCTGTACCGCGGACCGGCGGATGGGCTGGACCTGGTCGTCCCGCACCAATTACTGGTCTGGAAGGAGGAGGACCCTCGAGTCCACCTGATCTTCCGTCTCGAGGCGACCACGGGGAGCGTCGAACTCGACGAGCTGCGACTGAGCTGGGAAACCAGCGGTTTCGCCCAGAACTACAACTGGTACGTCCTGCGCAAGGGTGATCCGGAAGAACGCGACGAGGCCCGGGGCTGGTGCGCCCTGCTGGAGAACGAGAAACCCGGCCTGATCCAGCAGACAATCAACTGGGGCTGGGCCCAACCGACCTTCCTCTACTGGCTCTGGGAATGGGACGAGAACGGCGGCCCGGCCGAGGCCGACGTGCCCGAAGACAAGCTCAACGCCACGCGGCTGTTGCGCTTCTACAGCGGCGAACCCCTGCGGGTGCGCGGCGGCGAGTTATCGGGCACGGGCGTCGGTCAGTGCGAGTTCGTCTTCGAGCTTTCCGCCGAGGATTACCCCCGCTTCACCACCTACGGCCGCTGCGACGACCTGACCGCCAACAGCGACAAGCTGTTCGACTACGACTGGGACCCCCGCGGCGGTGACGCCAACCAGCACTTCTTCTACGCCTTCGAGCACAACGCCTGGATCTACGATCCGACCTATCCCTTCTTCAAAAACGACCGAACCAGTTTCACTAAGGAATACGTCGACACCCCCCGGGTCTCCTACTACCTCGAGGGCCGCGGTGATGACGGTCGTGTCCGTCTCTATCGCACGAAGGACGAGGACGACTTCTACGTCCTGCGCTGCTACCTGCACCTGTATTTCTCCGACAAGGTCCTCGACGAGAACCACGGGTTTAGGGATCACGGGCCGGCCCACGTCCAGCCGCCGGCGCGGATCGACTTCCGGGGTCGGCTGCCGATCGATTACTACAACTACTGGGAGGGCAAACTCCCCAAGGATGGCGAGCCCGTTCCCGGTATCCGGACTTTCCTGCTCAAGACCGTTGAAGAGCTGGAAGAAACCACCCCGGTCGAGCGCGCCAATCCGGATTATCGCATCGGCCTGCCGCGCAACATCTCCGGCTACGGCTTGATAAACGAGCCCCAGTACGACGTGCGCCGACTCCGCGAGCGCGGTCAGGAGTACTACGCCCTGGCGGGCTACAACTACGATCTCCAGCGTCACTTCGCTCACTGGCTCCTGGAAGAGGACCCCCTCGAGGGCGACTGGATCTGGGGCGACCACGGTTACCGCGGCACACCGGCCGAACGCGTGGCCCAGATCGAGCGGGCCTGGGGCGTCGACCTCGATTACCGTCCGGGTGATTCCTTCGACGAGGCGGGCATCGAGCTGCCGGTGCGCCGGGTCGAACCCCGGGCCGACGGCGTCAACGAATGGGAAAGCCGCCACTTCGACCGCCACTGGTACGACTACATCCGCTTCCTCCACCACAGCCAGGAGATCTTCCTCCATTTCAACACCAACGTCCTGGAGCAAGCCCTCAAGGTTCGCGATACCGACGGTGACGGTCAGGGCGACGATCTGACAGACCTGCGCCGCATCTACGGTCCCGAATCGACCTTCTGGGAGAAGGGGGTGTCTTTCAACTCCAGTCATCAGAACCCCGCGGCTTTGGGAACCGACGTCGGCGGCGCCAACACCTATGGTTCCGACTGGGCCGGTTTCATCGGTCCGGTGCGCGCCGCCCAGGGGTTGTGGACCGACGATCCCGCCGACCCCTTCGGTGAGCGGCGCATCTTCATGGGCGAGTACGGCGTCGGCTTCTCCGCGGAGCGTGACTGGGATTCCATCCCCAGCATCGCCGACTCCTCCTGGATGCTGCAATACTTCAACTGGCTCGACGTACCCGTCCACTTCCAGGTTTTCATGCTGCGCGGGATGGCCCGAGAGCGCCACTACCGATTCAATTTCGACACCGGCGAGTGGGGGTGGACCCCCGGCGATCCCGCCGAGGAGGTCTTCCATCGCTACGTCGATCCGACACCCGACCTGCACTTCGACCGCACCCGCCGGGTGCTGCTGGTCTACGATCCGCCCAGTCTGTCCTGCGGCAGCTTCGGAGATATCCGCTACGCCCTGATCCGCGCCGCCATCGGCCTGCATCACACCGGCGCCTACCCGGACATCTGGCCCGCCTGGCGCTTGAACAGGCTCTTCAACCCCACCGACGCCGAGCTGTTGGCCGAGCGCTACAAGCTGCTGGTGCTGCCCGACATGTTCATCATCGACGAAGAGACCGAAGAACTGCTCGACGCCTACATCGCGGCCGGAGGCAAGATCGTCTTCTTCGAGGGTGTCGGCACCCGGCGCATCGACGGCGCCGGCAGGCTCTCCCCCCACCTCTGCCGCAGCCTGTACGGCTCCGAGCGTCCCGACGACAAGGAATTCGCCTCCGACAGTCGGAGTACGGTCAACCTGGCGGCCAAACACGACTTCGGTTACCTGGGAGACGGTGATGGCACACCCCTCAACGTCACCCGCAGCGACGGCGTCAACGACGCCGAGAATCACATGTTCTACGCCCCCGTCGACGGCGGTCGGGTAATCGCCGAGGCCGCCGGCGAACCGCTGATCAACCTCCTCGACGCCGACGGTGACGATTACGGCAGCCGGCTATACGTCGGCGCCGGCTACGCCCCATACTTCCACTTCGCCGACGACTGGCTGGGGGTCAAGCTGCTGGCCTCGGCCGCCCGCTGGGCCGGTATCGATCCCTACGAGGGCGCCGCCCCCGCCGTCTCCCTGCAGGACCCCGGCTTCGAGGAAGCCTCACGCTCCTTCTGGAAAACCACCCACGGCGGCAACAGCGACAACCTGGCCCAACTGACCGCCAACGGCGCCGTCTACGGCGAGCGCTGCATCCACCTGCGCTACGAAGCCGGTGATCCTGCGGGCTACGCCGCTGTAGCCACCACGGAACGCAACCAGCCCCTGGACGGATTCGAACCCGGCCGCCAGTACACCCTGTTCCTCGATGCCCGGGCCCTGCGCCGCGAGGTCGACGACTACTTCCGTGAGGTCGACGGCCAACCCGGCCAGGCCGGCCCGTATCTCAAGCTGAGCCTCAACGTCTGCCCCACAGGCTCCGACGTACCGCTGCCCGCCTCCGCCGGCTCCGTCGAGTGGGCTTGGGTCTTCAACCTCTTCAACGACGACGAGTGGCACCGTTACGACGCCCCCTTCGTCTGCCCCCACTACGATCCCGCCAGCCAATGGCTCAGCCTGGAGCTCAGCCTGGACGACGGCTTGCAGCTCGAGCGCGAGGAGTACTCCGGCGCCTGGTCGACCGACCGCCGGATCGACTACGCCGGCAGCGGCTTGTTGCTGGATAACGTCGGCGTCTGGCGCGACGACTGCGTCGCCGACACCCTGTTCGACCCCCGGGCCAATCACGGCCACGACCACGTCCTGGACCTCGACGACGGCGACGCCCTGCTGGCTTTCAAGCCCGGCACCTTCGATCTGCCCGCCGCAACGCGGGTGCTGCTGCTGCTGGACTTCGACGGCGCCCCGCCTGCCGGGCTGACCGTCGGCCTGGACCGCCGCTTCACCGCCGACAACGAGGACACCGTCCGCGGCGGCTGGACGGGAAACGGCACCGGGCGCGAGTTGATCTCCCACGGCGGCCGACCCGCCGTCGACGTGACCGACCTCTACGAAGACTGGAGCGCCAGCGGCGACGAGACCTTCGCCCTGCGCCTCGGCGGCGACGGCGAGCTGCTCAGCCGGGAGAACTGGGACTTCGCCGAGCGGCCCCGCTTGGTGCCCGTCTGGTAAACGGTGCTCCACACCTTAGTGATAAGCGAAACGCCGGTCCGCGAGCCGGCGTTTCACATACCGCCACCGACCCCGGCAAAACCCGCCGGCGGCGTCCCGCTGATACGCGGAAGCCCGGAACTGGCACGGTTTTTGCGGAGGCGGACCGTTATGATCCGTCCTAACGGTCGCCGAGATGCAAAAACCGTGCCAGTTCCGGGCTTCCGGCGGTTCGGGGTTGGGTTAGGATCCTCAGCGGCGGGTTTTGCCGGGGTCGGGTCAAGTCCGGCGGGTTAGTCGGCGAGGCGTTGCACAAGCAGCTCGTGCAGGGCCTGCTCCATTACGCCGGACGAGGGGAACTCCTTGACCGAACTGCCCGCGCCGAGGACGATATTGAGCCGCTCCTCGGTAGCAGTAAACACGGCGTTGATGGTCACCAGGCATCCCTCATCAGCCTGCTCGACGAAAACGTTGAACAGACCCCGCGGGTTCTTGATCTTGTAGTCGATGGTATCTTCGGCGGCGTGGAGCCAGGATCGGTGAGCGGTGACCTCCCGGGTGCTGATATAGCCGGAATCTTTGTCGAGATGTTCGAGGGGCAGGTTGGTTTCGGCGAAGGTGGCCACCAAAGCCGCCCAGACAGCATCGTATTCGGCCGAATAGCAGCGTTGCTTCTCGACGGTCGGGGCCTCGGCGGTTTCGGGCGTGAAACCGCAGCCGACCATTAGCAACAGAACCGCGACAAAAGACAGGGTTCTTATCATTGCAGCTCCTTATCGGTTTTTAAGAGTGACGTACCGATTACAACAAACCGCTCCGACGGGGGCGGTCAACGAGCAGGGGCGGCGTTATCGAAGGCCGGAGCCTCAGGGGTGGATGAAGGCGGCGAAGCTCCAGGCGGCGTCTGCGCCGTCGGGGCCGATGATCCCCAGGGCGACGACGTACCGGGTGCCCGCC